>JAQBZS010000253.1 GCA_027622115.1 Planctomycetota bacterium
ACCGGACGCATCAATCAGGTGTGCCCCTTCACCTCGCATGGCTTCCGAGATCAAGTGCCGCGATCCGCCCGCGATGTACAGCACGGTGGGATGGAACTGCATAAATTCCATGTCCGTGAGTTCCGCGCCGGCTCGAAAGGCGATGGCGTGTCCGTCTGCGGTGGCGATCTCCGGATTGGTGGTTTCTCGATACAGTCGGCCGGCACCGCCGGTGGCCAAGATGGTTTCCTTGGCCCACACAAACGTGCGTCCGTGGCGAGCGTTCCAGACCAATGCGCCACGGCAACGATCCTCGTGCGTCAACAGGTCGATGGTGAACGTGTCTTGCCAAATCTGAACGTTGGGGACCGCCTTCACCCGATGGATCATGGCTCGGATGACTTCCTTGCCGGTTGCATCACCGAGCGCATGCGCGAAGCGTCGATGGCTGTGGCCACCTTCCTGCGTGAGCGCCAATTCGCCGCCAACCGCCTTATCGAAATTCGCGCCGAAGGCGACCAACTCCCGAATCCGCTCGGGAGCCTCCGCCACGACCATCTTCACGATGTCTTCGTTACACAGCCCCTTGCCGGCGCTGATTGTGTCGGTCGCGTGTTTGTCGATGTCGTCGAGCGGATCCAGCACCGCGGCAATGCCACCTTGCGCGTAAGCACTGTTGGAATGTTCGAGCCGATCCTTGGTAACGACCACGACTTCCAGACTCGGGTCAACCGCCAGTGCGGCTCGAATCCCGGCAATTCCGCCACCGATGATGAGCACATCCGCAAAGGAATGCGGCACGCGTTTCGGGGCGAACGACACCAAGTAGCGCCGTTTGGGAGCGAGTTCGATGCGCGTCATATTCGATGAAAACCCGTGGTCCGTTCCGAAATCATTCTGCACGTAGAAGCTATCTGAAAAAGGGGTCTGACCCTTTGGAGGCCTCGCTAAACCCCGGCAAAAACTGAGGCCGGAGAGGGTCAGACCCCTTTTTCAGATAGCTTCAAGCCTTGGAGACCGGACTGTACCGGCCTCATCCCGCAAATGGGATCCACCGTAGGGTGTTGAAAACTTGGCCTTGACGCGAGTTCTTGATTGCGTGGGTTTTCTGCGGACCAATAGCGTCGTTCTGCGCCAGTGTCTTGCGTAAGGCTTCTCTGCGCTCTCCGATTCTCCGCGTTGATTCTTCGGGTTCGCGACTGATTCCGGTTCTCTATGCGAATCCAATTCAGACGTCGTAATACAACGCGAATTCGAACGGGTGCGGACGCTGTCTCAGCGCGTTGACCTCGTGCTCGGTCTTGTACCAAATCCAGGTGTCGATCACGTCTTCCGTAAACACATCGCCTCGCAGCAGGAAATCGTTGTCGTCACGCAAGGCGGCGAGTGATTCTTCAAGCGACGCCGGTGTCTTCCGGCAGGATTCCAATTCGGTTGGATCGAGGTCGTACAAGTCCTTGTCCAACGGGGCACCCGGCGAAGTCTTATTCTGAATGCCGTCGATGGCTGCCATCAAGACGGCGGACATCGCGAGGTAGGCGTTGCACGACGGATCGGGGACTCGGAATTCGAAGCGTTTATCTTCCGCGTGCGCCGTGTGTACGGGGATGCGGATCGCGGCGGATCGATTGCGGTAGCTGTAAGTGAGATTCACCGGTGCGTCGAAACCGGGCAGCAATCGCTTGTAACTGTTCGTCGTCGGACAGCAGAACGCCGCCAAGGCATGAGCGTGCGATAGGATTCCCCCCATCGCGTGCATGGCGATGTCGCTGAGTCCGCCGTATCCCGAACCGGGAAACAGGGGTTCGCCCTTCTTCCACAGCGACAGATGCAGGTGAAGGCCGGAGCCGTTGTCGTTCCACAGCGGCTTGGGCATGAACGTGGCCGATTTGCCGTGCCGTGCCGCCACGTTGCGGGCGACGTACTTGTATCGCACCAAATGATCGGCCGTGCGAACGAGCGGACCGAATGCCATGTCGATTTCGCACTGACCCGCGGTTGCGGTTTCATGATGGTGGCCTTCCGTGGCAACCCCGCATTCGATCAGCGTCAGCATGATTTCCGAACGGATGTCTTGCAGCGTGTCCGTGGGCGGCAACGGGAAATAGCCCTCGCGCCGACGCACGGCATATCCTTTCGCGGCAGCAGATTGTCCGCGAGTCCACTCGCCCTCGACGCTGTCCACGTGGTAGTAAGATTCGTGTTCGTTCTGATCGAAACGGACATCGTCAAAGATGAAGAATTCGGCTTTCGGCCCGAAATTGGCGGTGTCGGCGATGCCCGTCGACTTCATGTAGGCTTCCGCTTTGCGCGCCACGTTGCGTGGATCCTTGGCGTAATCCTCGCGAGTGATGGGATCCTGGATGTTGCAGGTCATCGCCAGCGTTTTGGTCATGAACGGATCGACAAACGCGGTCTCGGCCTGCGGCACGACCAACATGTCGCTCTCGTTGATCGCCTGCCAACCTCGTAGCGACGAGCCGTCGATGCTGAAACCGTTCTCGAACGAATCCTCGGTCAGCGCGGCTGCCGGGATCGTGAAGTGCTTCTGCATTCCGGGGAAGTCCATGAAGCGGAGATCGATGGCGTGGATTTCCTGGGCTCGGCACAGAGCCAGCACTTCCTTCGGCGTCATTGTGGCAATTCTTGTGGGTTGTCGATGTGGGAATGCCGTGCAGTCTTGCTCAAGTGGGTTGTGAAGTCGAGTATCTCGCGCAAGCCGTGACTGTCGGCGGCGAGTCTCCATGTTAAGCAACCCCACCGCGATCCCAAACTTTGCGAATCTCTCGAACGCAAACACTCAAAAGTGTGCCCCACGAATTCAGGACGACCACGAATTGGCAGCATGGATTCGTGGTCGTCCTGAATTCTTTCAAGTTGGCCCATTGAGAAGTTGATGCAGCACATGGCCGCCAATGTCGGTGAGTCTGCGCAATCGGCCGGCGTGCAAGAAACGGAGCTGTTCATCATCAAGTCCCATCAGATCGAGGATGGTTGCGTGGACGTCTCGGATGTGGATCTCCTCGCCGATCCCACGCAAACCGAATTCGTCGGTCACGCCGGCTGATGCTCCGCCCTTCACGTTGCCGCGCGCCATCCACATCACCAGATTCCACGAGTTGTGTTCTCGTCCGGGCGTCTTGCCGAGGCTGCCAAGCCTGACACCGGAAAGTGACAAACTCGAACCTAAGCAGCTCTATGAATTCGACAGCGACCTCAACGATTCGAATCTTGGACGGTCCGGTCCCCGCCGGATATGCTCGATGGTTGGACTCGAATCTCTCGGCTGAATCCAAAGGTGGATCAATGCGGCCCGTTTGCAGAACTCTGATCGCGATGCTCGTTGTTGCCGTGCCGTTGCACGCGGAACAGAAACCCGACAAGACGGCGAATGTCGCGACACACAAAATTAGTTTCGAACGTCACGTTCGCCCGATCCTCAAAGCGAACTGCTTTCCGTGCCACGGCGAAGGCGAAAAGCTGGAAGGTGGGCTCGATCTGCGGCTGAGGCGACTGATCGCTCGCGGCGGTGAATCCGGACCCGGCTTCCAACTTCAACGGCCCGCCGAAAGCGAGTTGCTGGTTCGGGTCGTCGCCCAGGAAATGCCGCCGGCGGACGAGTCTCGCAAGCTGACGACGGACGAGATCGAAATCATTCGTCGCTGGATCGAGGCCGGCGCTCCCACGGATCACGCCGAGCCGGAGTCGATGCGGAGCGGGTTTGTCATTACCCAATCCGACCGTGAATACTGGGCGTTTCAACCGATCGCCAACCCACCGCTCCCGAGTGTCCGACGCGGCGCGCTGGTGCGAAATCCGATTGATGCGTTCGTGCTTGCTCGTTTGGAGCGAGATGGCTTTCGATTTGCGGACGAAGCGATTCGAAGAACGCTGATTCGCCGTGCGACATTTGATTTGCTCGGACTGCCACCCGCTCCCCACAACGTCGATGCGTTCGCGTCGGACAATCGCGGCGATGCTTACGAACGGCTGGTCGATCAGTTGCTCGCGTCGCCGCATTACGGCGAACGCTGGGGGCGGCATTGGCTGGATGTTGCCGGGTACGCGGATTCCGAAGGCTACACCATCGACGACGCCGAACGCTCCGATGCCTTCAAGTTCCGCGACTACGTTATTCGCGCGCTCAACGCCGGCAAGCCCTTCGACCAATTCGTTCGGGAACAGCTTGCGGGCGACGAATTGGTTACCCCCCCCTTCAATGAACTCGACGCCACCGGCGAAGAAAAGTTGATCGCCACCGGTTTCCTGCGCATGGCTCCCGACGGCACCGGCAGCGACAACTCGCCCGCCGCCCGCAATAAGGTCATCGCGGAAACCGTGAAGATCGTCTCGACGTCATTGCTGGGTCTGACCGTGGGCTGTGCCGAATGTCACCATCATCGGTACGACCCCATCTCGCAGCCGGACTATTACAGCTTTCGAGCCATCTTCGATCCGGCATTCGATTGGCAGAAATGGCAGGCTCCCAAGAGCCGGCGGATTTCGCTGTATTCACCGGCGGAAAAGCAACGAGCCGACGCGATCGAAGTCGAAGCCAAGAAACTCGACAAGACCCTCACCGCCAAACAGAACGCGTACATCGAAGCCACGTTTCAAAAGGAACTCGCCAAGCTGCCGAAAGACATTCACGACGCGATCAAGAAAGCGCGTGCGACGGCAGAAAAGAAGCGGTCCAAGGAACAAGTCGCATTGTTGAAGAAACATCCCACGGTGAACGTGACGGCGGGTTCGTTGTATCTCTACGACAGCAAGGCCGCCGCCGACCTCAAGAAGATGGCCGCGGTCGCCCAAAAGTTGCGAGACACCAAGCCGAAAGAAGAATTCATTCGTGCGTTGGCGGAAGCTCCCAACAGCAACGCCAAGTCGTTTGTCTTCAATCGCGGCGACTTTGAACAACCGAAGCAAGAGGTCCAACCGGGCGAACTGTCGATCTTGTCGTTGCCCGAATCCGCGAAACCGACCGTGCCTGTCAACGAACCCAAGCTTCGCACAACGGGAAGGCGTTCGGCGTATGCGACCTGGCTGACGAATGGCCGCCATCCGTTACTCGCGCGAGTCATCGTCAACCGTGTGTGGATGCATCACTTCGGTCGGGGACTGGTTGAGACCGCTGGCGACTTCGGCGCGCTCGGCAGCCGTCCAAGCCACCCGGAGCTGCTCGATTGGCTGAGCCATTGGTTCATGACGCATGATTGGAGCCTCAAGGACTTGCATCGGCTGATCATGACGTCGGCCACGTATCGGCACGGGCTCAATCCGGACGAGCGTTTGGCGATCGCGGATCCCGATGGGAGATTGCTGGGCAGTCGGCTGCCGAGGCGACTTGAGGCGGAAGCACTTCGGGATTCGATCTTGGAACTCGCCGGGCGACTGAATCGCAAGCCGTATGGTCCAGCCGTGCCGGTGATGGCGGATCGCGTCGGTCGATGGGTGATCGGCAAGGAGAATCTCAATGCCGGACGTCCGGGTGCGATCTTGCCGATGAACGGCGAAGACCTGCGCCGCAGCGTGTACATCCAAGTTCGTCGCAGTCGTCCTTTGTCGGCGCTGCAACCGTTCGATCTGCCGGAGATGGAGCCGAACTGCGAGCTACGTGCGGTTTCCACCGTGTCGACGCAATCGTTGATGCTGATGAATAGCGATTTCATCGCCGAACAGTCGGAACAATTCGCGGACCGCGTGATGTCGCAAGCAGGGGACACTCGGTCACGGATCGTCCACGCTTGGAAGTTGACGTTTGCGAGTGAGCCATCGGAAGCGGACGTCGCCGAGGCCCAGCTGTTTGTTGACGAGCTAACGGTGCATTTCAAATCGCGGACGCCCGCGAACGGAAAGCCGACTTCGGCCAAGCGAGCTTGGTCAAGTTTCTGCCAGACGCTGCTCAGTTCCAACGCGTTCCTCTATGTGGACTGAGGCGGAATCAACATGCCTGCTTGGGAACTGGACGGCCCGATTTGGACCGGACCGTTGGACTTGCTCGACCTCACGTTGGACTCGCCCGAGCAGAATTTGGCGCTGGACGAACGATTGCTCGGGGAAGTCGATCGCAACGAACGGGCTCCCTTGTTGCGACTGTGGGAACTGCAATCGCACGCCGTGGTGTTGGGGCGTTCGGGAAAGATCGAAATCGACGTCCATCAGGATGCGTGTCGCGAGCGGAACATCCCCGTGCTGAAGCGCTGCAGCGGCGGTGGCACCGTAGTGCTCGGGCCGGGGTGTCTGGTGTATTCGTTTTTCCTGCCGGTTGATCGCCAACGCATGTCGATTCGGGACGGCATTGCGCATGTGTTATGCATCGTCGAGGACGCGATCCGCGAGTGCGGAATCGAAAGCGGCCAAGCCGGAACCAGCGACCTCGCGACGATGGATTACAAGTTTTCGGGCAATTCGCAAAAGTGGTCGCGGAACGCGGTGCTGCATCACGGCACGATTCTTTATGACGCGGACTTAGAACTCATCAGCCGGTTACTGAAGCAGCCCGAACGCCAACCCGACTATCGCCGCGACCGCCAACACCGAGATTTCATTCAGAACTTGCCGGTCGACGGCGCTGAGTTGCGGCGGCAATTGATTGCGAAATGCGGCGAGGGTGAGCATTGATGGCGGCATTCCGGCGAGCGGCGATACGTGTATTTCCATCCGTGCGCGAAGCAGGAATGGCGTACGCTTCGCACACTGACTGAAACACTCGGATATCACACGGGAACAAATTGCGCCGGCGCGATGGAAGTATCGACAAACGTCCGATGCCAAGACTCCAGGCAGAGCAACGCCCAGAGGCGAGCACTATGGTCCCAACGGCCGCTGAGGTGGTCTTCGATCAATCGCTCAATGGCATCCCGACGAAAATAGCCGCGCGACAACGCGGTCGCATCGAGCAGTAAGTCTTGGAGCAGCGGCTTGAGTTCGCCGCGCATCCACGGTGCCAGCGGTACGCCAAATCCCATCTTGGGCCGGGTCTGAATCGACTTGGGCAGCATCTCCGCGAATGTATCGATCAAGATGGCTTTCGCGACGCCGCGTCTCCGCTTGAATTCCATCGGCATGCGTGCGGCCAACTCGACAACGTGATGGTCCAAGAATGGGCTGCGAGCTTCCAAGCCGTACGCCATGCTCGCGATATCCACTTTCGTCAGGATGTCGCACGGGAGATACGTCAAGACGTCCGCGCAGGTCGTCCGTGTCACGAAGTCTCGTTCCGGGCACTGACGATACGCGTCGAACAGGAACTCGCCAGCGTCGCGGTCTTGCAGTTGTTCGCGGAATGTGTCGGTATAGATTGACCGGCGACGCTCCTCGTCAAATATGCCGATCCACATCAGATATCGCCGTCTGGGTTCTTCGGCCAATGCCGCGAGAAATCGTTTTCCCAACCGGATTTTCGACTTTTGTTCCGAAGACGACGGAATGCTCTGCCACAAACGTGACGTCAAGATGCGCTTCAACAAGCGCGGCAGGCGGTCGATTCGACTGGCAAGGCCCACGGCTCGATAGCGATCGTAACCGGCAAATAATTCGTCACCACCGTCACCGGACAACGCAACCTTCACGTGCCGACGCGTCATGTCGGACAGATACATTGTGGGGATGGCGGAACTGTCGGCGAACGGTTCGTCATAGTGCCACGTCAGTTTGGGAAGGATATCGACGGCCGATGGTTCGACGACATCCTCGTGATGTTGCGTGCCAAGGTGCGCGGCGGCTTCGCGGGCAAACACTCGTTCGTCAAACGCCTTGATGGGGAAGCCGATCGAAAACGAATGGGCCGGTTGGTCGCTGAGTTGCTGAGTGATCCCGGTGATGATGGTTGAATCGACACCACCGGATAGAAACGAACCCAGCGGTACATCGCTGCGGAGTCGGAGGCGAACGGCTTCGGTGAGCGCGCTTCTCAATTCGTCTTGCCACTCGGACGCGTTGCGCAGCATGTGGCCTTTCACGTCTGCGTAGGGCGGCTGCCAATAACGGTGAATCGTGAGGTCGCCGTGGTCATAACGAGCCCAGTGTGCCGGCGCGAGCTTTTGATAACCGTCCAGAATGCAGTGCGGATGCGGGACGTATTGATAGGTCAAATATTGGTCGATCGCGGTGGGCGAGACGTTTCGCGGGGCATCGGGAATTTGCAGTAACGCCTTGAGTTCACTGGCAAATGTCAGTCGTCCGCTTTCCAGCCGATAGAACAGCGGCTTCTGACCAATGCGGTCGCGCGCGAGAAACAGCGTCCGCGTGCGATCGTCCCACACGGCAAATGCGAACATCCCGCGTAAGTGATTGACGCATTCAACGCCGTATTGTTCCCACAAGTGAACGATGCACTCGGTATCGGTCCGCGTGCGAAACGAGTGACCCAGGGCTTCCAGGTCGGAACGCAGTTCGCGGTAATTGTAGATTTCGCCGTTGAAGGCGATCCAAACAGTCTCGTCTTCATTCGCGAGTGGCTGATGCCCGCTGTCGAGGTCGATGATCGACAGTCGACGATGTCCGAGCGCTGCGGAAATGCGAGGCGAGTTTGGTGCAAGCGCGGCGTCCGAGGCCGGCGAGTGATCGAACAGCCGGATTCCGGAATCGTCCGGCCCGCGATGTTGGATCGCATTTGTCATGCGT
>JAQBZS010000254.1 GCA_027622115.1 Planctomycetota bacterium
TGCCGTTGTTGGTGAATTCCACGTCGAACGCCCGCCAAATCTGAAATACGTAAGCCAGACCCCGATCCCTCCATAAACTCGAGTGAAGCTCCCGCTTGGGAACACAATTCCGCGAAGCTCCGCTTCGCACTGCCGGCGCGTGACTTTCGGGCTGCAGGACGAGGGGCGGCCTAGGACGGACATTCCCAAATTGTCGTTTGGAAACGGGAACGCTCGCAACTCGCCGCTGGCGCGCTTAAGCGACAGCCCAAAGGCATGCTGTTACGGAAAGTCGTAAGATCGGCGGATAGGTCTGCCGCGCAAATGCGTTTAATCGTCCAGACCCTGGTCACGCTTGAATCCCAATTCGTTCCATCCACGCTCGGAGAACGAGATGTCGAAATCTCTCACGGTTGCTGCTTGCTTGCTGCTGCTCCAAATCGATGCCCCACGACCGATTGCGAACGCGCAAGAGGCCAAAGCACAAAATGCGAAAACCGTGGTGAAAGCGCCGGCGATTACGTCCTTGCCGGATATCCCCGGCGAAGTCCACGACGCGCTGGGGGCTCGGAAGTTTGAGGCAACCGTCAAGCTGATTGACGGACTGCTCAAGAAGAATCCCAAGTCGACCGCGACGGGATATCTGCTGTATCTCAAAGGGCGAGCGTTGACGGAACTTGAACGCTTTGACGAAGCGATCGCGACGTTTGGTCAGATCGAAAAGTTGGCGAACGCGCCCGGCGACGCGTCGTGGGTGCATCGGGCGCGGTTTGGCCGAGCCGACGTGTTGGTTCGCCAACGAAACTACCAAGCGGCGAGCGTGATCTATCGAGCGGCCGCAGATCGGTTGCTGTCCGAGAACCGTCGCGACGAACTGGCCGGCATCTATCTGGAGTTTGCCAATCGGTACTTCGACGGGATCCAGGCAAATGATCCGTCGGCCGAGCGGCGGCCCGATTACCAACAGGCGATGAACTACTACTTGGAAAGTCGCAAGATCAAACCGAGCCTCAAGGTGCTGCACGTCGTCGACTCGCGACTGGCGAGCTGCCGCTTTGAACTCAAGCAGTACAAGCAGGCCGTCGACCGACTCACCGACTATTTGAATTCGTACGCCAACAAGGACGCGGCCGAAAAACGCTGCACGCCGCAGCAGGAAACGGTGGCTCGTTATGAACTGGGTCGAGCCCAATTGGCAGTCGGCCATCGTGAACGGGCTCGCGCGGTTTGGCGAGATTTCGTCGACAACTCCGGGCCGCGCGGACACGCCGGCGAACTGCTCGCCAAGGCCGCGTTTGGCTTGGCTTCGACGTACGGTGTGCCGCAGCCCGAGAACGATGTTGACTTGGAACTCGGCGTCGCCAGCCACGAGAAATTCCTCGCGAGATTTGCAGAGCACAAGCTCGCCACGAAGGCCAAACTCGAAATCGCACGCAGCTACGCGCATCGAGGCCGCAACGACGACGCCATCCGCCGACTGCAATTCATCATCTCGTTCAAAGCCGACAAGGACACGGAATCAATCGCGTCTGCGCGGTTCTTGATTAGCGAATTGTTCCGCTCGCAGAAGAAGTTTCGCGAAGCCATTTCCGGTTGGCGTGAATTCCTCAACGAACATCCCACCGATCAACGCTGGGCTCAGGCGCAACGTCTGCTCATCGACACGGAACTCGACGAAGCCGCAGACGCTCGGGCGAGAAAGGACTACGTGACCGCTCGCAAGCTGTGGTCCACGTTCTTGAACAAATACCCGCTCGATAGCCGCGTGCCGTCGATTCAGTTTCACTTCGGGCAGATGAATTACGCAGCGGCCTTGGACGCGAAACGAAAAGCCGACAGCTCGAATGACGCCGACGCCAAACAGCTCAAATTGGACGCCGCGAAACTGTTCGGCGAATCGATCGCCGATTGGAAGCGGCTCGTCAGCAAGTACCCGAACCACGTTGCCGCGTCGCACGCACAGATCATGATCGGCATCACCCTCGAAGACCAACTGCTGAAGCTGGCGGACGCCTTGGACGCGTATAAAAAGGTCAAAGGCACCTACGCCGGGCAAGCCAAGACACGCATCGACAACCTGACCGCCAAGCGGCTGGAAGTCGTGACCGAACGCAAGTTCCGCTCGAACGAAACCGCCAAGATCAAAGTCAGCACGCGGAACATTCAAGACCTGTCCATCAAGATCTACCGCATCGACATGCAGGACTACTTCCGCAAGATGCACCTCGCCCGCGGCGTCGAGTCACTCGACATCGCGCTCATCGACCCCGACAAGCAATGGGACCACAAGGTCGCCGGCTTCGAGGAGTATCGGCAGTTGGAAAACGAAATCACGATCCCGCTGAACGAGCCCGGCGTGGCGGCGGTCACGGTTTCCAGCGACAAACTTGAAGCCACCACGATGGTGGTCGTCAGCGACCTGGACATGATCGTGAAGTGTTCGCGAAACGAGCTGTTCGTGTTCGTGCAGGACATGGTCAAACAGCAACCGGCCGACGCCACGCTGCTGCTGAGCGACGGTTCGGAAGTCTTCGCCACCGAGAAGACCTCCAAGGACGGCATCGTGCAGAAGTCATTCGAGCAACTGAAGTCCATCAAAGACCTGCGGGTGTTCGCCATCGGAGACGGCCACTCGGCATCGACAGTCAGCGACTTGAACGGGTCGGACTTCGCGGTCGGGCCGTCGCCGAAGGGGTTTCTGTTTACGGAACGGCCGGCGTATCGCGCGGGCCAGATGGTCAATGTGAAGGGCATCATCCGCTGGGTGAACGAGGACCGCTACACGTTCAAGGAAGGCGCGGCGTTCAAGCTGGACGTGTTCGATCCACGCGGGCGAGTCGTCCACACCGGGCAGGTGAAGCTCAACGGCTTCGGGACGTTCTTCGACCACTTCGCGCTGCCCGACGCGTCGCCGCAGGGCACGTATCGCATCCACGCACATGACGCGGCGAGCAAGCAATCGTACGAGTCATCGTTCGAAGTCCACGAGTACAAGCTGGAACCGATTCAGCTCACCGTGGACCTCAAACGCAACGTGTATTTTCGCGGTGAGAAGATCGAGGGCACCATCAAGCTGGCGTATTACTACGGCACGCCGCTGGCCGATCGCCGGATTCAATACCACATGCTGGACGGCCAAGTGTACCACGGCCAAACGGACGCCAAAGGCGAATTGAAGTTCTCGTTCGATACGCAGCAGTATCGGGAATCGCAGCAGTTGGTGCTGCAAGTCTCGTTTGCGGAACGCAATCTGGAGACTGAAAAAGGCACCTACCTGGCAACGCGCGGCTTCGAGATTTCGGTGTCCACGTTGCGAGATGTTTACGTCGCGGGCGAAACGTTTGACGTGGAGTCCGTGGTGACCGATCCATCGGGCGAGCCGCTGGCCACGGACTTGAAGCTGGAGGTGCTCGAACAAACCACCGTGAACGGCAAGACCGGCGAGCGTTTGGTCGCGAGTCACCCGCTCAAGTCCGATAAAGACTCTGGAAAGGCTCGGCAGACGTTGCGAATTGACAACGCCGGCCGTTTCATTGTGCGAGTCAGCGGCACGGACCAATTCGGCAATCAAGTCAGCTCATCGCACACGTTGCGGATCTCGGGCGATGACGATTCCGTGCGGTTACGGATTCTGGCGGACCGACATGAATACAACGTCGGCGAAACCGCAAACGTGCAGTTGCACTGGCGAAACAAGCCGGCGCTCGCTCTGGTCACGTTCGAAGGAGCCCGCATCCTGGGGCACCGCTTGGTTCAACTGACGACGGGTGCCAACAAGCTGAGCGTCGAGTTGGTATCGCATTTCGCGCCAAACTTTCAGCTCGCGGTGGCCGTGACGGACGGGCACTCGTTTCATCAGGCACAAAGCGAGTTCCGTCTGAATCGCCAATTGCACATCGCACTCAAGCCGAACAAGCACAGCCTCGCGCCCGGCGACGAAATCAGCGTGGACATGGTCGTCACCGACGCTGAAGGCAAACCGGTGTCGGCGGAATTGTCGCTGGGATTGATCCAGAAGAATCTCCTGGAGCGTTATCCAAGCCAACAGGACGAGATCGCAGAATTCTTCGGCCAGGGTGAGCGCGAGTGGTCACTGCGAACTGCCGCGAGTTCCACGTTTTCGTACCGACCGGCCACGCACAACATCAACGAGTTCATTCTGGCGGAAACGAATCGTCAGGATGTGGAACGCATGGAAGCTTCGGGGCTGGCGAATTTGAGCGAAGCTCAGAAGACGCAAACCGCCAAGCGACTGTTGGCGCGGGCACGCGAGGAATTGGGAAACGGTCGCGTCGACAATGCTCGTAAACTCGCGGAGCAAGCAAAGTCATTGCAGGTCCGGTACGGCTCGTTTGATGATCGCCTAGAATCGGTGACCCATGACGCAATGCGTGCGGCGGGGGCGAATCCACCGATCCTCAACAAGATTCCGTACGTCAGTACCGGGACTGATTCATCGACCGAACTTCCAGCGTACGTGAATCGTTTCAACCAGCTGATGAAAGATCACAGATTCGCCGAGGCGTCGCGGGTTGCAAAAGAGGCTGAGGAATCCGAGCCCACGTATCCCATAACCCAGACGATGAAGTGGAAAGCCGCATTTGCTCGACGGGTCGGCGGAAACGAAGGTCTCCGTGACCTCAAAGAGAGCGCGTTTCTCGAAGTGCTCGACGAAGTCGAAGAGTCAGCGATTCCGCTTTTCGGAAAACCGACGCCATCACCACGGGATAAAGCCCCTTCACATCAACTGAAAGAACTCGAAAAACTGATCCGAGAGACGACGCGAAGAGGAAAGGCCGACAATTGGCAAGACCTCAACGGTAGCGGCGAAATCCAAAACTTCGACACCACGCTCTCACTTGTCATCAGCCAAACACAGCACCTTCACGGACAGTCTCAAGCCGCGCTGGCGGATATCGACAAGTTCGACGGCACGTTGCTCGCGGTAAATCCGCAAGGCGAAGTTCAAGTCGTGAATGGGCTGGGTGTGGAACGGCTGACGGCCTTGGCCAAATCGGGTTCGCGGTTGATGCCCAAACAAGGCGCGGCGGAAACCGGGTTCTGGGATCCGGTGATCGCGACCGACAAGAACGGCAAAGCCACCGTCAAGTTTCGATTGCCGGAACGCTCGACCGCGTGGACGCTGCAATCGACGGGTATTAATGCCGAGACACTCGCGGGACACGCGGAAGTCGAGATCATCACCAAGAAGGAACTGTTCGCGGAACTCAAAACGCCGATGGCATTCACGCACGGCGATGACGCCGACGTGCTGGTGGAAGTCCACAACTCGACCGTGAAGAAGGGCCAACCGATCACGGTCACCTGCAAGGCGACATTCCCGGACGTTCGAACCGTGGAACTCACCAAGACGCTGATGTCGCCCGGACCGGGCATTCAGGAAGTCGTTTTCCCGTTCGAAATCCGGAAGTCGGAATCGGTGCAATTCGAAGTCACGATCGTTTCGGGCAAGCTGAAGGACGTGTTGCATCGCGAACTGCGAGTGCGACCGTACGGACTGGAAGTTTTCGCCACCGCGAGCGGCACGGCGGCACAGAACACGATCGCGTTTGTCGAACATGACAAGAAACTGCCGGCTCAGGATCCGAAATTGGAAATCCTGATTGGCCCGAGCATCGACCGCTCACTATTGGACACGGTGCTGGGCAGCGACGTCCTGATGTGCGGCGGGCAGTTCGCCAATCCGAGCAGCGGGTTGGAACGAGCGATCTCGGACGTGCTGGGCGGAGTGCCGCTGTTGGCCTTGGTGCGGAAGTCTCGCACGGCCGACAGCCCAAAATCACAGGCGTTGGCCGGTCGAATTCAGTCCGCCGTGCTCCAACTGGTTTCCAGCCAACGCGACGACGGCGGTTGGAATTGGTCGGGCTCGACCGGCAAGAAACACGATGCGTTGATCACCAGCCGCATCGTCCGGGCGTTGTCGAGTGCTCGCCGCGCGGGTTTTGCCGTTCCCGAAGACACGCTGACCAAGGCCGTCACAACATTGAAGACGGCTTACGCCAAGAGCGACCAAACCGATCGCGAAGGCCACGCCATCATCTTGCACGGACCGGCCGAGGCCTCCGCGGCCGACTTCGCCTTCGCCAATCGCTTGTACCGCGAACGCAACAGCTTGAGTGCATCCGGCTTGCTGCATCTGGCTTCGACGCTCACTCGTCTGGAACGCAACGAGATGGCCGGCGAGTTGTTGAAGCTTGTAGGACGGGTCTCCCGGCCCGTCCCCAAAACACCCAATGACCCTGAGCGTGACGGGCCTGGAGACCCGTCCTACGTTTCAATCCCGTGGATGCAGAGCAACGTCGAACTCGAAGCGCTGCACTTGCTCGCCATGGCAGCGGTCTCGCCCGCCGACGCGAAACTCCCCGAACTGGCCGACTCACTAATGGCCGCCCGCATCGGATCTCGCCGGTCCACCGAGAAAGCCAACGGCCCCGCCATCGCCGCCCTCGCCGGTTGGTTCGGTCGAGCCAAACACGCAAACGAGAAGTACAAGCTCTCCGTCTACGTCAATAAGAAACTCATCCAGACGATCGACATCGACCCGTCCGCCGATCCCAGCCAGCGCCTCGAAGTGCCGACGAAGTTGCTCGTCGAAGGCAAACCGCAGCAGATCAATTTCGACATCGAAGGCCGAGGCCGCTTCAGTTACAGCGCCGTCCTGCGAGGCTTTGTGCCGACCGATCGACTCAAGAACACCACCGACGATTGGCGAGTGACTCGCACCTACGAACCCGCTCAACGATCGCTCGACGAACAGCCGATCCCGCGTGGCTTCGAAATCCTGACCGGCAACTACAAGACGTTTCGCAATCCGCTCACGCAACTGCCGGTCGGCGAACGCGGCGAAGTGACGCTGCACGTTTATCGTCAGGGCATCACCGGCCAACGCAATGAACGCTTCGACTATCTCGTCATCACCGAACCGGTTCCCGCCGGAGCGATGGTGCTCACCGAGTCCATTACCGGTTCGTTCGAACGCTACGAATTGGCTCCGGGTGCCATCACGTTTTATGTCGGCGACGAAGCACATCCCGGCGAAATTCGTTACTCGCTGGTCGGCTATTTGCCCGGCAAGTATCGCACCGTGCAGACACTGGTTCGCAGTTTCTACCGCCCGGACAAGATCGCCATCACGGAACCGAAATCGCTCGACGTGTTGGCTCGCGGCGAACAGACCAAGGACACGTATAAGCTCACGCCGGTCGAACTGTATCGGATCGGACTGGGCCACTTCAATAAGTCCGATCACGCGACGGCCTTCGAACACCTCTCGACGCTGTTCCGCACGTACCGCTTGGACGCCAAACACTATCCCCATGTCGTGCAGTTGCTGTTTCTCTCGGCCTTGGAACTCAACCGCTCGACGCCGATCGTCGAGTACTTCGAGATCATCAAGGAACGCTTTCCCGGCGTGGACGTGAGTTTTGAATCGATCCTGAAAGTCGCGTCGGCATATCGAGAACTGGGCGAATACGAACGCAGCTATCTGGTCTATCGAGCCACGGTCGAATCTGCGTTCGAACGCGAAAGTCAGATCGCCGGGTTCCTCGACGCGCGCGGTGAATTCGTACGCTCGGTGCAGGTGCTCGAACGGCTGTTGCAGGAGTACCCCGCCGAATCCTACGTGGCGATGGCGACCTACGCGTTGGCTCAAGAGGTCTACGGCAAGGCTCGCGAAGCCGCCGCCGACAAGAAGCTGCGTGACGCGGGCATCAGCCGAGTTCACTTGATCGCGACCTCGGTGAAGCTGCTGGACCACTTCGTCTCGACCTGGCCGAAAGACCCCACAACGGACCAGGCTTCGTTTTCGCTGGTCAGCGCCCTGCTGGACTTGCAGCAGTTCAAGGCGGCAATCGATCGCAGCGAGAAATTCGCGGAACGCTACGCCGACAGCAAACTGCTGGACAGCTTTTGGTACGTGATCGGCTACAGCCACTTCGCACTGGGCGAACACGAGAAGTCGTTGGCGATGTGCCGCAAAGTCGCCCAGTTCAAGTACACGCACCCGGACACCAAAGCGGAAACCGACGCCCAGAACAAGTGGGAATCGATCTACATCATGGGCCAGGTCTTCCACAGTCTCGGCAAAGCGGCCGAGGCGATTGTGCAATACAAACAAGTCAAGGATCGCTTCGCGGACGCCGTTGAAGCCATCGACTTCTTCACGCGGAAATCGATCGAGTTGCCGGAAGTCACCACGGTCACGCCGGGCGACGGAGCCGACGTCAAACTGAGTTTCCGCAACGTGGCGAAGGTCAACACGAAGGTGTACCGCATCGACCTGTTGAAGTTCGGCCTGATGCAACGCAGCCTGAACCGCATCACGGCCATCAACCTCGCCGGCATCCGCCCCTACCACGAACAGAACCTGACCCTCGGCGACGGCCAGGATTACCGAGACCGAGACCAACCCGTGAAGCTGCCGCTCAAGGACGAGGGCGCTTATCTAGTCGTCTGCCAGGGCGAAAACCTGTACACCAGCGGTCTGGTCTTGGTGACCCCGTTGGAGTTGGAAGTCCAAGAGGACGCCGCCGCCGGCCGCATGCGAGTCACCGTCAAAAACGCGATGACCAAGTCATACACACGCGATGTGCATGTC
>JAQBZS010000255.1 GCA_027622115.1 Planctomycetota bacterium
TTGTTCCGTGATCGCTCGGGACAATGGTCCCAAGCTACTCTCGGGACAATGGTCCCAAGCTACGGTCGAGTCTCCAACTGCGAGCCAACATGCTTCGGACTCTTCAAGACTCGATTGCGTATTGCGAATCGGTCGCCCGCCGGACCGCGCGGAATTTCTACTATTCCTTTTTGGCGCTGCCACGTCCCATGCGGCGCGACATGTGTGTGCTGTACGCGTTCATGCGGCATTGCGACGACATGGGCGACGCCGCCGATACGTCGGCCCATCAAAAGCTGCAGCAACTGGATCGTTGGCAAGCGTCGGTCACGCGAGCCGTCAACGGCACCACGCTTGATGCAGCGGACGCACACCTCTTGTTGCCGGCATTGGTCGACATTGTCGAACGACATCGGATTCCGCTCGATCTGTTGTTTGCCGTGATCGACGGCATGCGGATGGACTTGGAACTCGTGCGAATTCAGACGTTCGAGGAACTCCAGCACTACTGCTATCACGTGGCGGGGGTTGTGGGGCTGTGCTGCATTCACATCTGGGGCTTCCACGATGATCGCGCCCAGGAACATGCCATCGATTGCGGGTTGGCGTTTCAACTCACGAACATCCTGCGCGACGTCGATGAAGACTTGGCGATCCAGCGGATCTACTTGCCCGCCGAAGATCTGCGTCGGTTCGAATTGAACGAACAGGACTTGATCGAGCGCCGGCATCTCGACCGTTTTCGCGACATGATGCAATTCCAAACGCAACGCGCGCGGCAGTATTACCAACGCGCCCAGAAACTGTTCGATTACATCGATCCTTCCGGTCGGCCGATCTTGTGGTGCATGATGCGCATCTACCACGGATTGCTGGAACGGATCGAACGTAACAAATACGACGTCTTCAATTCTCGCGTGCGTGTCCCCGCCTGGCAGAAGGCGTGGTTTGTGTGTCGCGCCTTGATGCGGACGAAAATGCCGCACGCCAATTGGTCAATCCCGTCGATCAAGCGGGAGCGCTAGTGCGGATTATTCATGATCGTAGGGTGCTGTCGAAGCAAACCGTGATAGTGGTGCGTCTTCGGTCTCGGTTCAAGGTGGTGTCGACTTGCACCGCGAATTTGAGTTGCATTGGTTTGCTGACGACGCACCAACAGTTTACGACCTCGACGCACCCTACCGTGAAAAATCCGCAGTAGCGGAACTCGATGCATCCCTTCAGACTACCCATCAAGCGCGTTTAGCGCGACACGCATTCTCGCCGCTCGTTGAGTCGCACGTGATCGTTGATGCCGATGCCCGATTGACCCTCAATTTTTCTCGTCGTAGACTGGCGGGGTCTGATTCCGCGATTGACCCCACAGGGGCTCAACTCACCCATAGGAGACGCGACATGAGCAAACTTCACGTGCAGACCCGGGCTCGCTTTGTCGCCATTGTGCTAATCCTCGTTTACGCAGCCGATGCGCAATCCCTGTTGGCTCAAGAGGCCAAAGCGCCACAGATCCCATCGCCCGTCAATGAACTGCTGACGACACGAGACGGGGCTCAAGTTTCGCTGACGTATTACGCGTCCAATGAAGGGAAGAACGCGTCGGTGCTCGTCTTGTGCCACAGCGACAAGCTCGGACGGGTCTTCTGGGACAAGACCGGCATCGCCAAACGGCTTCAAGCTCGCGGCTTTGCGGTGGCAGCCGTGGACTTTCGCGGATTCGGCGAGAACAAGGACAAGGAAGGTCAAAATCCCACAATGACGAAAGCGTTGGCACTGTTCATTGCAAGAAACGACATGGATGCCGTCAAAGCGTTTCTCATGGAACAGCACCACGCTCAGAAACTCAATATTCGAAAATTGGGCATTGTAGCTCCGGGGTTCAGCGCGTCGCTCGCCTGCGAATTTGCGGCTTATGATTGGCAAAAAGTGCCCTTCGATGATGACGCGACTCTCGCCGGGCGTACACCTCGCGGTCAAGACGTGCAGGCCATTTCATTCCTGTCTCCCGAGGACAACCCCGGTTTGCCGGGTGCGCCGAGTCTTCGAGCATTGCGACGTCTTGGATTGGCGTTTCAGGTGTTCGTCGGCACGGAGAACCGCACGGCCGTCAGGAATTCGTCGAGCTATTTGGCATCGATCGGAGTCTCGCGGAGAAAGGACGACGAACCGGATCCCCGTGTCGACTATCGCCCCATTAAGTCGAAAGCACAGGGGCTGGAGTTGTTTTTGAATAAGAATGCGAAAGTCGAACAGTTGATCACCGCATTTATGGAAATCAACTTGAAGGAAGCCAAAATTCAGTGGATTCCCAGAAAGAGTCGACTTGTCGAGGACAATTGATCATCGACTGCGACGTTGAAGTCCGCGAAGCGCTCGATTATTCTCACCACCTTCGCACAATCCTCTAGGAACAAGAAACAGTCGGAGTCAAAAGCGGATGGGAACCAAAAAAACCGGGAAGGGTCGCCGAAAGATAGGACGAAAAAAGCGCCGGATGCGCAGCAAGATTCGACACCGTAAGTAGTTCGGCCCCGGCTTTCTCTTGCGTTCCGACTTTCGTGACCTGCGTGCGGGAAATGCATTAAGTCTGATTTCGCTGTTCGATTGTCCGGTAGACTCGTGTGTTTGAATCTATAGTTGGTCAACGGAACGAACTGAAACTTGTTGACACTCTTCAGTTCGAAATTACGATCAGTACGGGAATGTCGCTCAATTTGCCCCAAGGCCGGAGCGGGACACATTGCGAAGGCAATCGAAACCGACGCGAGATAGGCAATCACGCAGTCGGATTCGAATCGCGATGTTTGTTCGTCTTTGGTGGGCCACCTTTACTCACCGGCACTGCAATGACCAGTACAAGCACTTCTCCCGTGGTCACTCGGCATGACGATGTGACCATCATCGGGCTCGGTCCCGAGTACGAGAATCTCGACGAGCACCTTCTCGACGAGGTGCGCGAGGCGATTCTGGCCGGAACCGATCTGGCCGATCCGCCGTTGGTGGTACTCGACCTTTCACACACAAAATTCTTCGGCTCGGCCTTTATTGAGATTCTGTTCCGAGCGTGGAAGCGATTGAACGAACGAGAAGGCGGACGATTCGCGATCAGCGGATTGACTCCGTACTGCCGCGAGGTCATTGAGATTACGCATCTCGATAAGCTGTGGGATGTGTACGACACTCGCGATTTGGCAGTATCGTCGATTACCAAGACGGCTGCTTGACGAGGTGAGCTGAGCGTATCAATCGCTCAGTTGTCTCCCACGGATGTTAAACATTCCTGGTACGGCATTGCCATTCGTGGCCGAGTGCAAACCTGCTTGAACCATCTCGCTACTCAACCGCCGAACGCGCCGTAGCGCTTCACACCGCACGAGAACGCGATCCGGCACGCGATGAGCAGACCGATCACCCAGCACAATTCGATCGCGAGTTCCGTCAGCAGTTCGGTATCCGAATAGCGAAATTCGCCGTTGCTCTTTCGCAGCATGATCGAAGCGGGGAAATAGGCGAGATACTTGAAGGGCAGGTAATGCACCCAGTGCATCCACTCGGGAAGCCAGTCCAGCGGGATCATGTGACCGGACAGGAAGTAGTTGATCATCATGTAGATGAAGACCAACGAACTGACTTCCAGAAACCAAAAGGACACCATGCCCAGCAGCGATTCAATCAAGAATCCCACCAGAAAGCCCAGGAACAGCGAGGCGATCCAGCACGCGATCATCAACGGATGCGGCCAAGCGTCGAAGTAGTCTCGGCAAAGCCAAAACACCAGCGCGAACGGGCCGGCGGCCACGATGTAGTACACCAATTTGTGGGCGATGCGGTGCCAGAACAAGTAGCCCAACATGTCGATGGGTTGGGTGAGGTACTTCTTGATGGTGCCGTCCCGTACGTCTCGGGCGATGCCGCTGGTAAGACCCGGCATGCTGGAGAATGCTCGACTCAGCATTGCAAACAGGTAATAGGCCACCATGTTCGCATAGGTGAAGCTGTTGAGCGTGGGTTCCGGGCTATTCGCATAGATCGCGCCCCACAAGAAGATCTGAGTCACGATCGGCAGGAATCGGACCAACGTCGCGAATGCAAAATCGCCACGGTAGACCAATCGTTCTTCGACGCTTGTTCTCAGAATGAACCAGTTGACTCGCGACTTGGCGAACATGGGGAGCAACGAACATGCAGGAGTAGGGAACGGGGCTGGCAATGTGTTGCGGGAAGTGTAGCCGGGCGTCGCTCAGTCTCCATGCTCAGCGGGATTCGGCAAGCGTCGAAGTCGATTGAACAAGCAACACGCACGCCGAATTTCAAATCAAAAATCTAAAATCCAAAATTTCTACATCCACTCGCGAATGGGGTGGCCTTCCACCAGCTTCACGGGACGTCCATCCGGTGACTCAGCGATGAGATCCAGCGGCATGCCCAACTTGGCATAAACCGTTGCGGCAATATCTTCCGAGAAATACTCGTCGCGAATCGGACGGCCGCCTTCTTCGTCGGTGGCACCCAGCACGGCTCCGCCGGGGATTCCAGCCCCCGCCATGATTGCAAACCCGGCGCTCGACCAGTGGTCGCGTCCGCTGGCGGAATTGATTTTCGGCGTCCGACCGAAGTCCGTTAGCCACAACACCAGTGTCGTATCCAGCAGGCCACGATCCTCAAGATCCGCCAGCAACACCGGCAGCGATTGGTCCACGGGAGGCAGGCGACTGTTCTTGAGCGACGTAAAGTTGTTTTGATGCGTGTCCCATCCGCCATCCGTCAGCGTCACGAAGCGGACGCCGGATTCGATCAACCGTCGAGCAAGTAAACAACTTTGACCAAATCGGTGACGACCGTATTCGTCTCGCAGTTTCTTGTCTTCTTCGTTGATCAGGAACGCCTTCTTGGTTTCGGGAGCGGTGATCATGTTGAGCGCCGCTTTGTAATTCTCGTCCAATGACGCAAACACCTTTTGCTGGCGATCGGCTTTTTCCTGGAGGGCGTCAATCACGGCCAGCATCTTGCGTCGACGATCGACGCGTCCCATCGACACGCCTTGCGGAGGCGTGATGTCGCGGACATCGAATTTCTCGGCGTTTGGATCCGCCAACATTTCAAACGGGTTGTGCTCCAAACCCAGGATGCCCGACGTGCCGCCGCCGAATCGCCGATCGACATTGCTGCCGAGTTGCATGAACGGAGGCATCGCCGTCTTGAAGCCCTTATTCCAACTCACGACCGAGCCGTAGGTCGGAAACGTCAGAGCCGCGTTGAAGCGCCGACCGGACATGACGTATTGATCCGCGGTGCCGTGGCTTCCATTCTTCGGATTCCATCCACGCAACAAGGCAAAGCGACCGGCTTCGCGGGCCATGTTGGGAACAATGTCTGTGAATTGGATGCCGGGAATTGCAGTATCGATCGTGCCGAATTCGCCGCGCACGCTCACCGGGGCATTGGGCTTGGGGTCAAATGTGTCGTGATGGCTGGTTCCACCGCGAGTCCAAATCAAGATGCAATTGACCGGGTCCGACGGTTTCTGAGCTGCAAGTGCCGATTGCCGCAAGATTCCGGGCAGCGAAATGCCCAAACCCGCCAACGCACCAATTTGAAGGGCGCTCCTTCGACTGACACCCTCACATGTACGATCCACTTGGTGCTGAAGGTTAAGCATGCGCGTCTCCATGATTGCTGGAGGATGTCGAGGTGGGACGTTTGGGGTGGGGACTGAAGTGATTTCGGGCTCGTTCACCCGAAACTCCAGTGTTTGGGGCAGTCGATGCTAATTGACGCGAATTAACTGATCAACAGATACCGATGTGACGCGGGGTCGGATTCTTGTGCGCACATTGTAGACCGGAACAAGCTTCGCGCAGTTCCGGCAAGTGTTGAGCCCAAATGCCGGAACTGCGCGAAGCTTGTTCCGGCCTACGCGCCGAGCCTCAGTCCTTAATCTTGAGAATCACTTCGATTTCGGTCGTGATGTTGCCGGGCAGAGAACCCATGCCGACCGCGCTTCGGGCCGCTCGCCCATTTTCGCCGAAGACTTCGACCATCAAATCGCTAAAGCCGTTGATCACCGCCGGGTGCGTGGTGAAATCGGGGGTACAATTCACCATGCCCAAGACCTTGATCAGTCGGTCGACGCGATCCAGGCTTCCGAGTTGATTCTTGAGCGTCGCCAGAATCGCCAAGCCGGTTTGACGCGCCGAAAGTCGGCCGGCTTCCGCGTCAACTTCACTGCCGACCTTGCCGGTGAACATGCTGCCGTCCGGCTTCAACGGACCGTGTCCTGACACATAAATCGTGTTGCCGTCTTGGACGATCGGCATGTAAGTGCCTTGCGGTTTGGGTGGCGGCGGCAGTTCCAGACCTAACTCTTGAATCTTGGCGTCAGCGCTCATGATGTCTCCTCGATTGGACCGTGGATCGTCGTGCGGATTGTGGCGAATTCCCTGGATTTTCGGGTCGCGCGAATGCGGCGAAGCATAGCGCCGGGCAAATGCAATTCCAAGCGGTTCCATTTCAGCAACCACTCCTTGCATTGAGTTGCCCCGCTGGTACGCTCAAACTGTGTCGCCGTTGCGCGTCGCGTTCGCATCCTGCGAGCACGGCTGGCTTGCGCAACTTGCCGTCATCGCCGACACGCGACCGTGACTTTCGCGTGGCGCAACAATGACGAATCGCTGCTATGCGTTGATCCAAACATCGTACGACTCGGTGTTTCGCTTTTTTCATGGCTCGGACTTCACTGGGAGATCTCCGAATGAACGTCCCTTCGCTGCGTTTGGGGTTTGTGGTTGCTGTCGTATTCTTGCTCGGCGCCAGTGCGTGTTTGGAGAGTGCCACGGCACAGGATCAATCGAATGATCCTCCGCCAGCGGTGACTCCCGCTCAGCCGAAACCGGTCACACAACCGGCGCCGACGGTTCAGCCGAAGACTCCCGCGCCGACAACGCCAGTCGCGCAGCCCAAAACACCCGCCGTGCCGCCAACGACTCCGCAACCCGCGACGCCGGCAACGCCGACCGTGGATCCGCTGAAAGCGATATTGGACAAGACCGTCGTGGAAAACGTCCGTTTAGCGGGTGCCTGGTATTCGAAACCAGATCCCAACACGACGGACATTCTTGTCACGGTGGTGGTTGACTCCCAGGATCCAATCGTGGACGGCGAGGACTTGCGGTCGTCGTTTAATGATCAGCTCGATCCCAAAGCAGCCATTACCCTTTTGAAGAAGCCGGTGAAGGGCGTGGTCGCGGCGATCAATCAGGCGATTGCCGACGGCATGCTCGATGGGTCGAAGATTGAACGGGTGATTTACACGCAAGTCGGCAATGAATTGTTCTGTGTCCTGCACGGAACTGCGGCCAACCTGCAACACAAGGCTGCCTTGGCCGGATTGACTGCGGAGGCGATGAAAGTTGCCTATGCCAATGAATTGACGCCCGCGCCGAAAGCCAAGATCGACGGCTTCAATATTCCGCGCCCCACCGTCGAAGACATTGCGGCACAACTGGCAACCGTGATCGATAACGATGCCACGCTGGAAGGTTGTTCGGTTTCCGGCGGTGCGTACGAGAAAGTCGGCGACTCGGAGTTCCTCGCGCTGAAAGGGCAAGTTGGCTTCAACTTCCAAAAGACCGCGATCAACGATGCGTGTGCGAAAGCCTTGCAGGCGGTACTCGGGCCAGACGCACCCAAACCGCGAGTTGATCAACTGCTGGTGAAACCGCCCACGGCAAAGGAAATCTTGGCCGAGTTGACGACGAACATGGCAGCCGACAAGAAGTTCGCGGGATGTGTCCTGTCGGACGGCAAATACACGGTCAGTGCCGGCGGTGATTTCCTGGAACTGACCGGCTCGGTTGGATTCGGGTTTCAAAAGACGCTCGTCAACGACTCAGCCTACGCCGCGTTGAAGAAAAAGTACGGCGACAATGCACCCAAGCCCAAGGCCGACGGACTGAAGGTTGAGCCACCGAAGCCGACCAAGCTGTTGATCGATCTCAAAACCGAGATCGCGAAACGCAACGAATTGGAAGGCTGCGCGGTCGCCGGCGGAACCTACATCGCGAACACCGATGGCGACGATGTCTTGGAATTGCAGGGTACTGTCGGTTTTCCGTTCCAACGAGTTGCCGTGAGCCAAGCCGCGACCAAATTGCTCGCCGACGAGTTCGTGGAAATCGTCAAGGCGGGCGGCAAGATTCCGACTCCGAATGCAGCTGGATTGAAAGTGCAATTCCCCAAAGCGGACTCGGTGTTGGCGGACTTGAAAGTCGAAATGGCGAAACAGCCCGCGTTCGATGGTTGTGCGATTACTGCCGGGAAGTTTGAAATCAACGCCGACGGTGAAACCGTGCTCGTGTTGACCGGCAAGGTCGGCTTCCGCTTTCAGCGGGTCGGAATTGCGGCAGCTTGTGAAAAACTGATCGAAACGCGTTATGGGCTTGCTTTGAAGCCGGGAATTAAGGCTGTTCCCAAGGCAACTCCGGCAACACCCACTCCGGCAACACCCACTCCGACAACTCCCACTCCGACAACTCCCACTCCGACAACTCCCACTCCGACAACTCCCACTCCGACAACTCCCACTCC
>JAQBZS010000256.1 GCA_027622115.1 Planctomycetota bacterium
CTTTCGTGAGAGGAGTTCAATTCGCCACATCACCGGAAAACGGGAACCGCTCAGTCGTCACCTACGTGAATTTCGGGCGATGTCGTTGATTCGACGTGCCTTCGAAAAACGCGCCGGTCGAGGACTTGGGGGTCTGGCTTACGTCTTTCAGATTTGGCGGTTTGGCGTTGTTGATGAATTCCACTTCGAACGCCCGCCAAATCTGAAATACGTAAGCCAGACCCCGATCTCCCGCAATGTGACAAACTCGAACAAAGGGTCAGACCCCTTTTTCAGATAGCTTCTAGTATGGCCCCAATGACCGACAAGCGTGTTGCAATCGACAGATTTGCGCAATCGGTCTTATCCGCGAAGTGTCGCGCGCCAACGCTTGAAATCCGAAGAACCGCTCAGCCGTTCTTCTCCCGACGTGAGACGTCCGCCGATATCGATAATGCCGGTCCTCCGCGCGCGATCAACCCGCGTGAACCTTCGAGCGCGAAAATTCGTTGGCCGGCGACTTTCGAAATCTACCGATCGTCCGTCGGTTCGCCGACGAATAAGATGCACTGCCGCACGAATCTCGGCTTTGTATTCGTACGTTGTCCGGAGCCTCGCGATGTTTTCGTTCATCGACCAGTTGTCGAATCTGTCGACTTTCGTGATTGCCGGCTTTTGCGTACTGCATATCCTGGCGTTCGGCATGCTGTCGGGTTGGGCTCGGCGAGACCTCCGCCAAATCGCGTCTTCGCTCGACGACTTCACCCGCGGCCTCAAACACCGCAGCCTGCTGGGCACATCGGCCCACCTCTCCGACCAAATTGACGCGTTCATCGCGGACATCAACGAAGTGCTCAACGATGCCAAGCGCAAGCAAGACCGCAAATCACTGCTCGATCGAATGAATATCTTGGACGAAAAACGCGGCTATCTCAGCTCAATGGTATTTCAAACGACGTACAACATGTGTCGCACAATGGTCGAAGCGTATCCGCTCGCGGGCGTCTTGGGCACGATTTTGGCCATCGGCGCGGCGATGCAATCCAAATCCGGAGAGGTCGGTGCGGCGTCCGTGTCGCTGATCGTCGACCGCTTCGGTGACGCGATTTGGTCCACGTTTGCCGGGTTGGTTGCGGCGATCGTGCTGATGTTTCTCAACAGTTTGGTGGAGCCTAAATTTCAACGTCTGAGTGAGAATCGCGGCCACGTCCAAGAAATGGTGGCTCACGCGAAACGAGAACTCTCGTTGAGTGCGGGAGACGCGTCATGAAACTCGCCGGTCGTCGCATGACATTTCAGCTCACGCCTCTGCTCGATTTGTTGTTGATCGTGATCTTTGCCCAGTTCATGGAAGTCGATCAGGCCGCCGAGCAGACGCAATCGGAAGCGAAGCAGCAAACGCTGGATGCGGTCGCCGTTCGGGAGAAGCTGGCAAAACTGAGTACCGAGTTGGTTCAAGTCACGGCCCGCGCGAAGACGGCGGAATCGGAACGCGCGGAGATTGAGCAGCAGGCCAAAAACCTCGAACAACAGCAGCAGCAGTTCGGCGACCTGGTCGGCGAGTTATTCCAAGTGCCGGAGGCGACCGTCAACAAGACGATCAAAACGCTCGACACCGCCACGGCTGCAGCCGCGTCACTTGCCAATCCACTGCCGAAACCGAAGGTGCAGGAATTGAGAGAGGCGTTTCGACAGATGGCCGCGCATCGAGGCCGCGACGCCGTCCGCCATGTTTTGGTCCATCACCAAATGGCAAAGCGACTCGAGCTGTGGGAAATCTACATCGACCGCGTCGGTCGAGTCCGCTTCCAAGCCGGCGACAAGACTTTCAACTTTCAATTTCGCGATGATGACTCGGACAGCCAGGACGAGACCGAGGCGAAATTCATCAAGCGAGTCTACACGTCGTATCAGTCGTTAAAGCCGCATGGAAAGAGCGTTGTCATCTTGCTGGTGACTTTCGACCGCAAGATCAGTTATTTGTATCTGCGCCCCATCTTGAGAGCCTTGCCGCAAATCACCGACCGAATGCAACGGGACAGTCTTGGCAGTGCCCACTACGAATTCGCGGTGATGGGCGATCTCGGTCAAATTCCCGTAACGAGCCAGGAATAATGTCAGCCACTCCCGAACCCGATGCGTCGAAGTTCTTTGACCGTAAATACCGTTTGCGAAACCGTGCCATCGCGGCGGGAGTCGTGGGATTGCTGGCGCTGGGAGCGATGCTGATGAAGGGGCTGCCCGGTTTCGGTGGCGGTTCCGGAGACGCCGGCATCCCTTCGACTTCGAAGACGACAACTGAGGATGACGAATCCAAGCGGCAAGATGCGGACGAAGTCTTGACTCTGTGGGTCAAGGGCGAGCAATACATGCTTCGCGAAAAGGCGGGATCGACGCAGTCGTGGAGCCTGATTGATCTGGAGAAGGCCAAATCCATGGCAGGTTCCGCACAGGGGAACGAAGTGGGGATTCGCGTGCGTTACTACATCGGCGATACCGCCATTTACGACACCGTCGACCAACTGCGTCGGGCTCTGTTGCAGACGGTCGCGCCGGAGGAAATCTCCGTGATCGAAAAAGACCCCAAGCAGTGATCAGACGCGTTGTCGAGCGATGGAACTGCGTCGACCGCTGAATCGTTTCGCCGGCGAGCCGATCAATACAGTCCGGCAGGTACAGTCATGGCTCGCGTTCCGGACGGCACGGTCAGCAATCGTGGTTGCTGCTGAACTTGCTGGTACATTGGAGCGTGGGTCGTCGCCGATGCCGGGATGTAATAGCCATTCTGTGGCATCGCCGAAGTCTTGTTGTCGACTGGGGGTGCGTCCGGAATCGGTGAATTCGCTTCGTACGGGACGCCTTCAACGGTTCCCTGGAATTGGTGCGGCACTCCGTAATTCACGCCCGGACCGGGAAAGCCCTGCGTTGTTCCGCAATTGCCGGAAGAGCATCCGCCGGAAGACACTTGCCCACATGCGGTACAGGTCGGCCCGCCGGGTGCGTATGCAGTGCCGTATTGGTTGGGTGCCGCCATGTAACTGCCGGTTGATTCACATCCACAACCAGTGTCCAAAGCACATCCGCAATCCGAGTCTCGGGACCGACCACAACCACATGCGTCGTGATGGCAATCGCACGATGTGATTCGGGACAAGAACCCGCACCGTTTGCCGCAACGGTGATGGTTGCAACCCACCAGACCCACGGTCAGCAAAGCGAGCAACGCTGTCTTGGAAACGACTGACATCCCGGTTCTCCAGCTTCTCGATAGGCATAGCGCGCGGAGGTTTGTTGCAGTTACTCCAATCGGCGCGAACCAATGGTTCCACTTGCGTACGTCAAAACACACATTGCGAATATCGGAACGTGCGAATGTGAAGCTTTAGCGGTTTTGACAATCGCATGGGTCATGCGTTCGCGGATGGATCATTCTCGCTGGGCCGGTACATTGATGCGTTCGCCACTCGAACCGAATTCCATTGTTCGCCGCGGACGACGTCGAATCGCGACCAACCGGACCGCCGCCATCACCGCCCTACTTCGAGACTCGCAATCCCATGAAGCCATTCGCCGTCAGCTCGCTCGTGTTACTACTCATTGCCAACGGAATTCTCGCGCAAGGGCCGAGCGATGCGAGCAAGGCGCCGCTGCCCGATGGAACCAAGGCTGCATTGCAGTCCATTCAGGGGTTGCGGATTCCCAAGGGCTATGAAGTCCAGCTCTTTGCCGCCGAACCTCAGTTGGCCAGTCCCGTCGCGTTTTGTCTCGACGAACGCAACCGCGTCTTCGTGGCCGAAGAATACCGGTTCAACTTGGGCACCGAGGAAAACCGTACGCGGCCATTCCTGCTGGAAGACGACTTGCAGCTTCAAACCGTCGATGACCGTCTCAAGATGTTCCGGAAATTCGCGGATCGATTTGACGGTGGAATGGACTGGTTCTCGCGGACTTCCGATCAAGTTCGGTTGCTGGAAGACCGCGACGGCGACGGTCGAGCCGATTCTTCAACGGTCTTTGCGGGCGGTTTCAATGCACCGCTCGACGGGCTGGCAGCGGGCGTGATCGCTCGCGACGGCGACGTGTATTTCACGTGCATTCCGCATCTGTGGCTTTTGCAAGACAAGGACGGAGACGGCAAGGCGGAAATCCGCAAATCACTGCACCGTGGCTTCGGCGTCAACGCTGCGTTTTTAGGGCACGACCTGCATGGGCTCGTCTGGGGACCGGATGGGCGGCTGTATTTCTCGGTCGGTGATCGAGGCGTGCATGTGAAGACACCGGAAGGCACCACGATCCATGCACCTCGCACGGGATGCGTGTTTCGCTGTTTTCCCGATGGTTCCGAGTTGGAAATGATCTACACCGGCTTACGGAATCCCCAAGAACTGGCGTTTGATCAATTCGGCAACCTCTTCGCCGTCGACAACAATTGCGACAAAGGCGATCACTCGCGTTTGGTGTACATCGTCAAGGGCGGTTCGAGTGGCTGGAACATGGCCTATCAAAGTATCCCCGCGCCGTATCTGACCGGTCCGTGGCATGCCGAGAAAACGTGGCACTTGCAAAACGACGAGCAGCCGCAATCGATTCTCCCACCGGTCGGCGCCATCGGTGCCGGCCCGTCGGGGTTCACGTTTTCCAGTGGCGTCGGTTGGGAGCCGCGCTACAAAAACAAGTTCTTCTACTGCAACTACACCAGTCGCGGTGGGATCGAAGCGTTTGGAGTCGAGCAGCATGGTGCGAGCTTCAAGATGGTGGACTATCACGATTTCCTGAAACCGATCCCCGGCCCGACCGACGTCGACTTTGGTTACGACGGCAAGATGTACTTCACGGACTTTGTCGGGCTGAATTGGAACGGCGGCTCGCAAGGCGGTCGCGTGTATACGATCGTCAAACCGGCCACGTTGCAGGACGCAACCGTGCAAGACGTGAAGCGGTTGTTTGCCAGTGGATACGGAAAACTGGATACGGACCGGTTGTTGGAATTGCTCGATCACGAAGACATGCGAGTCCGGCAACGATCGCAATACGAACTCGCCAAACGCGATGCTTCCGCGGGTCTCGCGCGGAAACTGCACGACGTCAAGAACACCCGCTTTGGCAGGCTCCATGCCCTCTGGGCGTTGGGTCAGATCGCGCATCGTCGGCCGTTGGTACTCCGCGGCTTAGAGAATTCCTTGACGGACGCCGACGAACAGATTCGTGCGCACGCAGCTCGTATTTACGGTGAGGAATGGGGCCGCCTCGGCAACAGGATCACGGTCAACGCATTGCAGAAACGGGCCGACAAATCCCTGCCGACCGCCGTTGAATTGCAAGCCGTCGGAAATCAATTGGTCCGCATGTTGGATGATCCAAGTCTTCGCGTGCGGATGTTCGCCGCCTTGGATCTGTGGCGATTCAATCTTCCGCCGATCGAGATGCTAAACGCGCTCTTCACCATGCTGCGCGACAACCAGGACCGAGACCGATTCGTACGTCATGCGGCAGTCCAATGTTTGCAATACGGCATCTGGCCGATGCGTTACGGCGTGGATGATCCAGATCGCTCGGTCCGCATCGCGGCGTTACTCGCTTTACGAGGACTCAAGGATCCGTGGCTCAGGCACTTTCTCAAGGATTCGGATTTGGGTATTGCGACCGAAGCGGCGCGGGCGATCAATGACTTGCCGTTAAACGATACCACCGACGAATTGGCGAAGCAGATCGATGCCGTCGAAGTCGCGTCTCAGCCGTTTCCCGAGTCATTTCTGCGACGCATCATCAACGCCAATTACCGGCTCGGCGGACCGCCACACATCCTGGCGGTGGCACGACTTTCGACGAATGCCAGGTTGCCGTCGGCGATTCGGGCGGAGGCGTTGTCGGCCTTGAAGGACTGGGCGGACGAGTCCAAGCGTGACCGCGTGACGGGATTCTGGCGTCCGACCGAGAAACGGAATCCCGCGCGGGTCCGCAATGCGTTGGAATCACGTGTGTCGGAACTGTTGGCTCGCAATTCGGGCGAACTGGCGACGCCCACCACGGACCTGATCGCCAAGTACGGCATCACGGTCAACCTGGACGACTTCGACCGTCGCTGCCGCGATCAATCGTTGCCGGTGGAATCCCGCATGGCCGGGCTGCAATTGCTGGTTCAGCGAAAATACGATGGCATCGGCGAGTTGCTTGAGGCATCACTCACGGACGCGGCTCCGCTGATTCGCGCGGAAGCCCGACGCCTGATTGCGTTGCAGGATGCGGTGCGTGGCTTGGCGCTGGTGCAACAAACGCTGGCCGATGCTTCCGCGGCCATGATCGAGAAGCAGGCGGCAGTCGCCACGATCGCACAAACGAATCATCCACTCGCCGACAAACAACTTGCCGTGTTGGGACAACAACTCGTGGAATCCAAGCTTCCCGGCGAGCTGCGGCTGGATGTGTTGGAAGCTCTGCAATCCAAGAAATCGGTGTTGGCGGACCAATTCCGGAAGCTGCAACAGCCCGGCGATCCGCTGGCTGCGTTTCGAGTTGCCACGCAGGGTGGCGACCCGAAACGCGGGCAGGAATTGTTTCTCGGACATCGCACCGCGCAGTGCATTCGCTGCCACAAGATCGGCGGCCCGCGCCTGACCGCCGGGCCGGACTTGGCTCAAGTCGGGCACAAGAACACGCCGGAAGACTTGTTGGAGTCGCTGATCGTGCCGGACGCGAAAATCGCCAAGGGATTCGGCAGCAACGCGTTTGTGCTGACGAACGGCAAGGTCGTGGTCGGCATCGAGAAATCGTCCGGCGTCGATTTCGTCGAAATTGAAACATCGGATGGCAAGCGACGTCGGCTTCTCAAAGACGAAATCGACGAGCGTTCGCCACCGAAGTCCGCGATGCCGACCGTGCGAAAGACGCTGTCGCTTCGCGAACTGCGAGACATCATCGCATTTCTGGCTACGCTGAAGTCCGCGGACCCGGAGCCGATCAAGCCGATGTGACCCTTACTTGGAGCCACTGATCAGCGGATCCAGAAACTTGTAGAACTCAACCGTCGCCGGATCATCCGGCTTGCCGAGATCGTTGTTCAAACGGCTGTGATTGCTGTCGCCCTTGCCGTAGGCCCTGGCCGGAATGTCGGCTGCTCTGAGCACGCTTTCAAGACGCCCGGCCTGGGCTCGCGTATCCGGATTCCCCGGAAAATAAAGCAGCAGGAACGGCGGGATGCCTTTGCCCTTCGCCACATGAGTCACAGCCGAAAAGTCGACGTGTTTCTCCGGGTCGTTTCCGAATTTCTGCCGATGTCCGAAGCTAAACATCTTGCCGCCGTAGAGTGTTTGTCGGTGTTCGGCCGTCATGATGATTTTGGGAATGTCGTACGTATCGCCGTCCACCGGGACACAACCCTTCAACACATCGAACGACACGCCTTCCCGTTCTAAGTAGCGATCGTCTATGCAGATCAACGCGGCAAGCTGAGCACCTGCGGAGTGTCCGCCCACGAAAATCCGTTTCGGGTCGCCGCCATACTTGGCGATGTTTTTGTGGACCCAGCCCAACGACTTGGCGACGTCGCCGGTCAGGTCGTCCATGTTCACTTCCGGCAGCAGTCGATAATTGGTCGAGACGAACACGAATCCTCGTTCGGTGAGCACTTTGGGTTTCAGTGCGACATCGCTCTTGTCTCCCACTTGCCAGCCGCCACCGTGAATCCAGAACATGACGGGTAGGCTCGTTCCAGCGGGCTTTTCCAGCGTGTAGATATCAAGCACGTGGCGTTTGTGACCGTTCTCGACGTAGGCCACGTCGACCGTCAGTTTTTGTGCCATGGCGATGCTGGACGAAAAGAGAAACGGAAGAACGAGCGCAGAAACAAGCTTGGCGTTCATGGCGTGGATACTCCTTGTGAAGGCGTCGAAGTAGGTGGTCGTGTTCGGGTCAAAGTCTTACCTGCAGATTTCGGTCGAGTTGTAGCATGGGCCGCCGGATAACGCTTCGAATCCCAACTCCAACGGGGATCAGTCGTCGACCTTGGGCAGGGCAATCTTGGCGACGGCAATGATGCGTTGCGACACATCCCGCGCCAGCTTGAAGCCCTTTTGCCCCATGCCTTCTCGGCTGAACAGCGGCGACGTTTTTCGATGACTGGGAAATGCCGGCTTCAACCCCACTAATTCGGAGGCGATGGAATTCAATTCCGTGGCCACATGCGGCGGAAATTGGCCGGCTCCGCGGGCGACCACTTCGAAATCATCCAAGATGTCGAGGACCGCATGGCGAATGTCGTATTTGTCCGTGCGGAGTTTCCAGGCCACAAGTTCGAGCTTTTGCAATACCGGATCACTGTCGGCCATCGCGTTGTCCTTCCGAACTGTTTTCGATGTTCCCGTTGTTTTGGCGACGTTGGCGTATTGAACTGCATTCCAGTCAGTCGCAAGTCAACGCGATCTTGCATTCGACACGCGTCCGCCTGCGGCGAACGTTTAAGCAATTCGTGGTCGTCCTGAATTCGTGGGGGCTAAGTTAGGTTCGGCGCTGAAATTAAACCGGCATTTGGCATGCGAGTTACCGTAGCTGGATTCGCCAGAATTCAGCCGG
>JAQBZS010000257.1 GCA_027622115.1 Planctomycetota bacterium
TGGTGCTTAATAGCGGTTTCACGTATCGCGAATATGACTACCTCAACAACGCCCGGCAAGTCTCGAAACTCCCGGATTGGGCGGTGATCGATTTGCGAACGCCGCCCAATTCCCGCTATCCCGGCAAAGTCGTTTCTGCGGGATTCTTCGACGAACGGTGGAAACTGAAAGCCAACGAGAACTGACCGTTGCCGTGCTCTGAATCAAGGAATGATGATGCGCTTTTTGCAAGGAAGTGCCGTCCTCTTCGCGATCCTGTTGTCGATGGACGCGAATTCGCAGGCTGACGAAAAAACAACCGATGCGTCGCAGCCCGTTGCGAGGGCCAAACTCATCGTGGGAACGAAAGAAGTCCCGCCGTTTTCTTTTCGAAATCGCGACGGGAAATGGACTGGGATCAGCATCGAGACTTGGCAACACGTCGCACAGGACTTGAAGCTGGGCTACGAGATCCGTGAGTTGACGCTGGACGAGATTCTGACCGGTTTGGAACACAAAACGATTGATGTAGGCGTCGCGGCGATCAGCGTCACGGCCGACCGCAACGAACGAGTTGACTTCACGCATCCGCATTTTACCACCGGATTGGGAATCGCCGTTTCCGTGGACAGCCACCGCTCGAAATGGGGTGGACTCAAACGGATCTTCACTCGGCGATTGCTGATTGTTGCCGGATGCTTGCTGTCCTTTGTGCTCGCGTTGGGACTGCTGTTCTGGATCTTCGAATCACGCGCGGGTGCGGCCGGGTTCGGCGAAACTCGTAAGGAGGGGATGGGGCTCGGCATCTGGTGGACCGTGATTTTGCTGCTGGGGCACAAGGGAGTGATTCCCAAAACCAAAGTCGGCCGAGTCATGGCGGCCAGTGTGATGGTGGTCAGCATTCTGACGTTTTCCGTCATGACCGGCGTGATTGCTTCCGCAATGACTGTTGAGAGCCTGGAAACGCCGATCCAGCACCCGCACGACCTCAGGAACGTCCGCACAGCGACCGTAAGAGGCAGTACCAGTGCCCAGTATCTGACTTCCCGGCACATCCGTTTCCGTGAATTTACGACGCTGGTGGAAGCGTTGAACGCGATCGACGGCGGCACAATTGACGCCGTGGTTTACGATCAGGCCTTGCTGAAATACACGGTTTACAAGCAATTCGCGGACATCGCGGATGTGTTGCCGGTGAAGTTCAACACGCAGGAATACGCCATCGCGCTCACCCGAGACAGCCCGTGGCGCAAGCCGATCAATCAATCGCTGCTGTCGTATCGAGCCAGTGATGAGTGGGACGACATGCTGTTTCGGTTCGTCGGCGAGTGAGCGCGTGCGGAATCGTCGGAATGCGAAAACTCGTTAATTCCGGATTAATCGGTACAGCTTGCCGAGTCGGCGCGTCGATACAACGAACGGATCTCTACATCTTGCGCAGGGAATCCCCCGATCGCGGCGTGTGTTGTGGGAATCGAGCCCACAATGTGAGTCGCGTCCCGCGGATTCTGCCGCATGCTCTCGAAGTCAAGGATGAATCGATGCGGAGACGGTCCTGGATGAAATCGCTTTACGGAGTTCTCGTCGCGGTTGTGCTGACGCCTTGTGCGGCTTGGGCTCAAGGGCCGAGCCCGTACGGTCCCTCCCGGGGGCAGATGCCGAACGGCGCGGACCCTCGGATGTTCGGGCCTCCCGCCGGCGTCCCACAATTGGTGTCGTATTCAGGCGCCGAGGGCCAGATGGACGCGAATTTCGCGGCGGAGCAAGGCATGGTGCTGCCACCGCGCGGGATGTCGACAAGCCCTTTGGGCCAAGTCGCGCAGATTCCGCCGCAAGCTGCGCCGTGGCCGACAATCTCGCCATTCGACACAACCTACAACCAGACTTACAACGATGACGGGTTATGGCGGCAGGCAATCAGCTTCGAGCCGAATCGCAAGAAGTACGTCATCATTGAAGCTCTTGTTCGCCGAGCCAGGATTCCAAACCGTGAGCCGATCGGTGATCGTGGAACCTACGATCTGCTGGGCGGCACGGGAACCTTTCAACTCGCCACGCTCGGCGTGTTGGACAACGAAGTCATTGGCGGCGACGAAACGATCCTGCCACAGGCAGTCGGCCAGCAACAAGACGACTTCCCCGCCGCGCCCGGTGCGCAAGTCACGATGGGGCACTGGAACCAAGACGGCAGCGGTTTGCAGATGATCGCCTTTTGGCAATTGGAACAAGACAACGTCTTCAAACGTGGTTTGGATGCCCCCGGATTCGACCCGCAGGAACTGGCGAACTCGGCCCGAATCACAGAGGCTCTGCCGCTGCTGGACGACCTCGGCGGAGTGCTGGTTCCGTACGATCAGTTGTTTCGCGTGACCCATTCGACCGAATTTCTCGGCACGGAAATCAATTTGATCAAGAGCAAGATCTGGGGTGACGGGGCGTTCACGGTCAAACCCATTTTCGGCCTGAGATACATGTATTTGCAGGAACGCTTCATGTTTGAAGGCCGCGGCAGTGGGTTGCTCATCGGCTTCAACCCCGACGGAACTTCGGATCCGTCATCGGTTGTACCCGGCGGCGTGGCCGCGTACCGAGCCGAGTTGACCTCATCGGTAACAACACAACTTGCCGGTCCACAGGCGGGTTTGCATTACGAGTTGGGCGGCAATTTCCTGAAGCTCATTGGTGCATCGAAGTTTGGGGTCCTGGCGTCGCACGAGAAAATTGGACTTAGGGGCTTCGGCATTGGGGACGGCTTCAGCACGAATTCGCCGTTCGAACAGGACCGTCCGTTCTCTCAACAGGAAACGAACCTTCATGTGTCGCCCTTGTTCGAACAGTCGTTGACCATTGAAGCCAATATCATCAAGCACATCCCAGTCATTCGCCGCATTCGCATACTTGAAGAGGCGCGTTTCCGAGCCGGCTATTCATTCACAGCGATTTGGCAAGTCTCCAGACCGGGCGACACAATCAATTGGCGCGGCCAACCGACCGAGCCGACCATTCGAACGCATCGTTCGCGGTGGTATAATCGCGGCTGGAACTTTGGCTTTGTGTGGGACTATTGATCGAACGGCATAATGGGATGAAGGCTAAAGGGCACAATGCGAGACGACTCAACACTACTGGGCCAGGGGTGACTCGGTGATTGCCGCTGCGGAGATCGTGCCGATTCGGCCGGCCAGCGAGTTGACGGAGCCTTTCCCGTCAGGGTGAACTCGGTTGCTCAGGAAAATGACGAACATCTCCTGCTCCGGATCGATCCAGATGCCGATCTCAGACTATTTAACTGATCACAGCGGGTGCGGATTCAACGGGAATTGATCTGACGGCCAAAGGGCGAAGCAGATCTCAAGCACGGGCGTTCCCAAACTGCCACGGTGGGAACGAGGGAAATTTCCGGTCTTCATTCAAGCTGAATCCGGTTCAATTCGTCGTGGGATAGCGCCGTCGCAATTCCGCAAAGCTCATTTGGGACGTCGGACGCTCTGCGGCATTGGGCTCGATGGACTTGCCAAGAGTCGTCAATGGATCGGACAGTGGCAGGGTTTCCGGCAAGCGGCTGCTGCGTTCAATGCGAGTTTCCAGCAATGATTTAAGCGGACCGTCGGCATGGAACGCATCCGACGGCATTGATCCGACGATCGCCGCCGCGATCGTGGCTCGTGTGTCGCAATGCGGGTCGCCGTCGTTCCAGGACGTGGGAAAGGCCAAGCGCACGCTCGCGAGAATCAGATCCCAAACCGCGCGTCCTCGGGGCGAATCGTTGTTTCGCTCTTCTTCGCCGAAATCCAAGGCCCGGCCTTGATCGAACGCGAACTCGGCCACATCGAATCGAGTCAACAAGTGGCCCAGCAACACGTCCGCCCAGCGTTCCGTCTTGCGACGCAGGCGATCGATGCCGGCCAATTGCGACATCGTCACGCTGGGGCCGTTGACCATGAGCTGCATGGCTCGCCGGCGTGCTTGAAAGTTGTCGGCAAACACGCGGCGTCCAATCGGGGATGCCTCGACCGCTTGACGATGCTCGTCACGCGCCACCAAGACCGACGTCCAGACCCGCGACAAAATGTCCGACGTGAAGATGTCTCGCAGCGTGTATTCGATTCGCGGCCAAACGCTGACGAGCGATTCGTCGGTGCCCGTGGCGAGTTCGTCCTCGAACATGGTCAGGCGTCTGAGCCAATCGTGAATCCGGACTCGCGATTGGCTCCAATACTCCTGCAGCATGTCTTTGCGGACGGCTTCGGAACTCTCGACCACCTGGAGCGCGTGTGACGAGATGAGTGCTGCCAACTCGACGGATTGTCGCAGATTCAAGGCTCGGTTCCTTTCGCATGGCTGATGTGACCCGACGACTCAGGGCAAATGCAGTGCCATTGAAACTCGAGCGGTCTCGCTTTCCTCAAGAGTCCGATGCTCACGGCGACGTCGAAGAGGTTTGAACCGAGGTCGGCAAACGCGGCGACCGAGGAAGCCGTCATGTCACGGATGTGAGGAACCGGGCCACCACGATGGATCGACGTTTCAAATTCGCAACGCCGGGGAGGTTGGCCAACGCCGGACCGCACGAATGATGACGGAATTCAACATGTCACGGGCAATTGCGGGCCGGCCGGGCAAGACTCGTTCGTCGGCGCTTCGTGCCGATCGTCTCGACATTGCGTGGCAACCTGTCGGCGTTGCATCGTGGATTCGTCAACGTTGGCGATCACCAATACGGCAAGAATGGCGATCCACGCGATGCCCAGCACGTGCCAAAACCAGGCGCACACCGTGACGCCCCAGTAGGATTCGTGGTCGTAGCGGTCGGCCAGTCCCTTCAGGGTCACGAACACCAGAAACATCAACGCCACAGAAAAGTGCAACGCGTGCAGAACGACGAACACCAGCACAAAGGTCGCAGCACTGGTTTCGGCATCCTCGGGTTGTTGATAGTTCAGCAAGCACCAAATGCCAAAGCTCTGCACGCCGACGAACATCGTGCCGGTCGTCAGCGCCGCGAGCATTGACTTGCGAAAACGCGATTGTTTTTCGATGCGGACGAACTCGACGGCCCGATGCAGAAACACGCTGCCAAACAACAACAGGATCGAAGTTCCCCAAAACGCGACCGGCAGTCCGATGGCGCGATTGGGATCTCCGGCATGACCCAGCGATATCAACGCGCGAGCGATTCCCGTGGCGGCCAGCGTTACCAACAACGAAACGCCAAACAGCCACCGCGTAAATGTGCCCTGACTTCGCGCGAGCGACCTCACAGCCACCTCCCGCCGTCGTTCGCCGGAGGATTGCCGCAGCCTTCGCCGGGATGTGCTTGGGAATGCGTGTTTGGAAAGCTTTGTTTCATGGAATGATCAATCGACATAAATGAATTCGTTGGAATTCAGCAGCACATGGCACAGCGACGCGAGTGCGAGCAACTGCGGATTGACCGGAGGCTGCTCGACAATGTCTTTCGTTTTTTTCACATGGGTTGGCAAACCGTATCGATTCAGCAACACGCTCCAGACTTGCTGGAGTTCCTCGACGCTCAAGGCTCGGTCGTAGACGAGGATTTCGGCGATATCCCCGTGCCAGTATTCACCGTCGATATTACCTTGCTGACCGATGACCCAAGCCGTGTCCAGCTTTCGCGATGACAGGGCACCCTGCGATCCAAGTTCGGTGGCGCTTTGAAAAACACGCGCGCCCGATACGGAATTGATGGCCGTCAGCAGAAACGGCTTAGCCCGCTCGACGACTTGCCCGGCATTGCCGAACGCGTCGCTGAAACGCACTTGGCGTTCGTTGGTCAAACCCAGAAATACCGACTGCGTCGAATTCCCCGCACTGCCGTTCCAATTCGAAAGGATCTCGCGATGGCCCGCAGCATGCCGGTCGGTGGCGACCGCGAAGATCGAGCAGGACTGCGATTTCAGCAGTTTGCCGGAGATATCAAGAGAACGTCGCTGGCCGTCGAACCGAATGACGGGTTGCTTGCCAATGCCGTTCTTGACCAACTCGGGTTGCCGATCCGGCTTGGATTGCGACGCGTGGTGCTTGCCGGTGGATTGATCCTTCCAGCTTTTGACTCGGCCGTCCTGCCCGACTTCCACGCCAACATCCGCTCGCACGTGGAAGACCAAACCGCTTGGCACGATGGCCGCGGCCTTGCTTCGCCAGGCGTCTTCGCGGACTGCGATCGGCAAGTCGCTTGCCCTGAACCTCTTGAATTGGCCAGCCACATGAGCCTTGCCGAGTTGCACTTCGGCCTCGGACGGGGATCGCCCGAACGCTTGCTGCCAAGCGGCCTCGATTTGCTTCGCCGGGATTGCCGTCGATGCCATGATTCGCCGAGCCAGCGCCGTGCTGCGTCCATGACTGAAGGAATTATTCAGCAGCACCAAGGCTTGCGGGGCAACGGTGGTCACGTTGCGTCCGGCGGTGGGTTGCGTCGTGTCGCAGAAATCGAACGACGTCATCATCGGCACCAGCAAATGTCGCTTCGTGAAAATGTACAGACTTCGGCGACGTTGTTGTTCGGACGACGACGCATTCCACGCCGACGCCTTCCGCGACAAGCCTTCCATCGCTTCCGGGCTGATCGTCGGTAGAAAACTCTCGCCGCCGAGCCGTAAGTCGATTTCGCCGGACGCGGCCAGCATGGAATCTCGCAACGCTTCCGCGTCGAGCCGACGTCGATTGGCTCGCCACCAGAAATGGTTGCTGAAGTCGCGCTGTGAGTATTCGGCATGCTGGGGATGCAGCGACGATTGTCGCCAGGTGGCCGAGTTGAGAATCAGTCGATGCATGCGTTTGATCTTCCAGTCACCCGCGACGAACTCGGCGGCGAGCCAGTCCAGCAGTTGCGGATGCGTGGGCAGGTCGCCTCGGAAACCAAAATTGTTCGGCGAGCGGACCAGGCCGTGCCCGAAGTGGTGCTGCCACAGCCGATTCACCAACACGCGCGCGGTGAGCGGGTTGCGTGGATTGGCAATCCAGCGGGCGAGTTGCAGCCGACGATGACTCGTCTTGGATCCTTGGGGCGGCGCCTCAAATTCCTGAAACATCGCGGGCACTGCGGACAGCGGACCCGGAACCGCAACTTGCAGAGGACTATGCCGGTCGCCGGCTTTGAGCACATGCAGCGGATCCGGCGTGGATTTGAGGTCTGTCCACCCGAGCACGTTCTTGAACCCGAGTTCTTCCGGCGTGGGTCCACCTAGAAACTTGCGGTCGCGTGGTTCGACGGCACCGCCCCAAAACGCGGACGCGATCCGGTAATAGTCAACCTGTGGAATCGGATCGAACTTGTGATCGTGACAGCGGGCACACTTCACGGTCAGGCCCAGAAACGCCGACGACGTGGTATGCACGAGGTCTTCCAAGCGATCGTACTTGTAGTCCTGGCCGTCATTGGGTTCATCATTCCATGTGCCGAGCATCATCAGACCGGTGGCGGTGACACTCTTTTCCGTCGGGTTTGGGATTTCGTCACCCGCCAATTGCTGGATCACAAACCGGTCATACGGCATGTCCGAATTCAGCGAGTCAACAACCCAATCGCGATACTTCCAGGCGAACGGTTTCGTTTGGTCACGTTCGTAACCGCAAGTTTCGGCGAAGCGGACCAGATCGAGCCAATACCGGCCCCAGCGTTCTCCGTAATGCGGCGACTCCAAGAGTTCGTCGACAAGCTTTTCCCAAGCATCGTCTCGTTGGTCCGCGACGAAAGCATCGATGCGAGCTTGCGGCGGCGGCAGTCCGACGACGTCGTAATACAGTCGCCGAATCAACGTGCGATGATCGGCGGGCGGCGCGGGTTCGAACCGATTCGCCACCAGCTTCGCGGAAATGAAGGCATCGATCGGATGTCGCGACCCGGCCGTCGACTGCGGGATCTCCGGTCGCACAACCGGTTGCAGCGACCACCAGTCTCGACCGCCGCGAACGTCACTGGTCGATTCATACAGATCGAGCGTCCGGTCTTGGGGCCATTTGGCTCCATCGGCGATCCATTCTCGCAGGATCCGAATCTCGTTCGCGGGCAACTTCTGGCTTTCGCCTCGCTGTTTGGGCGGCATCTCGCCCGAAGTCACGCGTTCGAGCAAATAGCTTTTGGCCGGTTTGGCCGCGTTGATCACCGCGCCGCTTTCTCCACCCTTGAGTAAGCGAGCATGTTGCGTCAGTACGAGCCCGCCCAACGCCTTGTGTGCGCTGTGACATTCGAGACAGCGCTTGACCAGAATCGGAGCAACGTCGCGATTGAAGTCCGGCGCGGCAAACGCTGGGACCGAGACGAGCAGCGTGACCGCGACGGTGTGGGCAACAATCCGAATTCGTAACGAAGACATCTTGATCACCTGCGGCCCGTCCGCTTTTCGAACGGGCATGAGGTTGAAGGTTGGTCCGAAGATCAGACTTGATCCGTGACACAGGTCGCCGGTCAACGTGCCACGCGAGAGCTTAGGCCGATCTCTTCACGACCGCCATTTGATACGCTGTAGTGACTCGAAGGTGGAAGGGGTCGGGTGGTTCAAAGTTCAATGCTCGCGGCTTGCGTCGTTAGAACACAAAAC
>JAQBZS010000258.1 GCA_027622115.1 Planctomycetota bacterium
ATAAGATACGTCGATTCTGGAGGCAAAGGCACGAGTTCGGTCGCTTGACGGTGCGCGGTGATGCGATTAGATTCCGCCGCTCGTTTTTCTGCGGAAATTCCGCGAACACACACTTTGAACCACCCGGCGTGGACCATTCTCGATGCCAACCATAAATCAGCTCGTTCGCAAGCCCCGACGGCCCAAAACCACCAAAAGCAAGACGCCTTTGTTGGAAGGTTGCCCACAAAAGCGTGCGGTGTGTCTGCAAGTCAAAACCGTGACACCCAAGAAGCCGAACTCGGCTCTCCGAAAGGTCGCTCGCGTGCGGCTGTCGAACGGAAAAGAAGCCACGGCGTACATTCCTGGTGAAGGTCACAACCTGCAAGAACACTCCATCGTATTGGTTCGCGGTGGTCGAGTTCGCGACTTGCCCGGTGTGCGATACAAAATCATTCGCGGCGTGCTCGATACCTTGGGCGTGTCGGACCGAAAACAGGCACGCAGTCGTTACGGTGCCAAGCGACAGAAGTAGTCCATCGCACGACGTTGCGAGGACGGCAATCAAGATTTGAATTGCCTTCAATACACACTTTGATCAGCACATAAGGTCACTCGAATGGGCAAACGCTTCACCGCTAGTGCATCCCAGCTAAAACCGGATCCGCGCTACAACTCGAAGTTGGCTTCGAAGTTTATCAACTGCCTGATGTACGACGGCAAGAAGAGCGTCGCGACGCGAGTTTTCTACACCGCGCTCGACATCATCGGCAAACGCGTTCCCGACGTGAGTCCGATCGACATCTTCACGCAGGCCGTCGAAAACGTGAAACCGGGCATCGAAGTCCGATCGAAGCGAGTCGGTGGTGCGACGTATCAGGTGCCGACCCCCGTGAATTCCAAACGTCAGCTGACCTTGTCGATTCGCTGGCTGCTGGAAGTCAGTCGGAGCAAGAAGGGCCGCACGATGGAAATCCGTCTGGCGGATGAATTGCACGCCGCTTACAAGCGCGAAGGTGCCGCGATGACCAAACGCGAAAACGTGCATCGCATGGCCGATGCCAACAAGGCGTTTGCTCACTTCGCGTTTTGATCAAAGACGAACGAACACAAAGGCGTAGGAAAAGCGGTCGTTGCCGCGTTTCCTGCGTCTTTTTTTGTATCCGTGGAGTCGTAAACGCACTCCGAACCAACCGAGAAGCCACCATGGCGATTGAATTAGACAAACTCCGAAATATCGGCATCATCGCCCACATTGACGCGGGCAAGACCACGACCACCGAGCGGATCCTCTATTACACAGGATCGCATCGCATGGGCAACGTGGACGATGGCGATACGGCCACCGACTTCGACCCTGAAGAAGCCGAACGCGGCATCACCATCTACTCCGCCGCTGTCACGTGCCACTGGAAAGAGCACCAGATCAACATCATCGATACGCCCGGTCATGTGGACTTTACGGCGGAAGTCGAACGTAGCCTGCGAGTACTCGACGGCGCGGTTGTCATCTTCAGTGCGGTGGAAGGCGTCGAAGCACAGAGCGAAACCGTGTGGCGGCAAGCCAATAAATACAACGTGCCGCGTGTGTGCTTCATCAACAAGATGGACCGCATCGGAGCCAGCTTCGAACGGACGTTCAACGAGATTGAAAGCCGGTTGCGAGCCAAGCCCATCGCAATTTCCATCCCGATTGGTGCCGGATCATCGCCGGACCCCAACGCGCTGACCGGCATCATCGATCTCATCGAAATGAAGGCGCTCTACTTTGACGCCGCTTCCAAAGGCGAGAACTTCAGCGTCGCGGACATTCCCGAGTCATCCCAAGACGAAGCACGGACGTGGCGACAACGCTTGATGGAATCGCTCGCCGACTTGGATGACGAAGTCATGATGTCGCTTCTCGAGGAAGACGAAGTCGCCACGGAGAAGATTCATCATGTGCTGCGAGTCGCCACGCTGAGCGGCCAGATACAACCGACCATGACCGGTACGTCGCTCAACTTCATTGGTGTGCAACCGGTTCTGGACGCTGTGATCAAATACCTGCCCAGTCCCGTGGATCAACCTCCCGTGGAGGGCGAGCATCCCAAGCCCACGAAGCGAGACAATCCGCACCAAGTCCGCGCCCCATCGGTCGACGAACCGCTGTGTGCGTTGGTGTTCAAAATCCAAACGGATGCTCACGGCGACATGTGCTTTGTGCGAGTTTATTCCGGCGTCTTGAAAGGCAACTCACGAGTCTTGAATGCTCGAACGGCCAAGAAGGAGTTCGCCAATCAATTGTGGCACATTCAAGCGGATCGCCGCGAAAAGCTGGACGAGGTGCGAGCTGGAGACATTGCCGGAGTCATCGGCCCCAAGGAAGCCGTCACCGGCGACACGCTCTGTGACGGCCAACACCCCATCTTGCTGGAGACCATCACCTTCCCGGAAACCGTCATTTCGATGGCCGTCGAGCCCGACTCGAATGCCGAGCGGAAGAAGCTGGACGAAACCTTATTGAGACTGTCTCGACAGGATCCGACATTCAAGTTTTACACCAGTGAAGAGACCGGTCAGACCATCATCAGCGGCATGGGCGAATTGCATCTCGATGTCATTCGTCATCGCATGGAACGGGATTTCAAACTCAAGATTCGAGTTCACAAGCCGCGAGTGAGTTATCGCGAGACGGTGAAGAAGTCCGTCGACTCCACGGGAGAATTCAATCGCAGTTTTCAAGGCACGACGCAGTACGCCAAAGTCACAGTGCGAGTCGAACCGTTTGACAGCGGCGAGTCGGTGACGGTCGTCAGCAAGTTGAAGCCGGGAACGTTGCCCGCCGACTTGGAAAAAGTGTTGATGCAGGCCGTTCAAGACGAAGCCAACTCGACCGGATACGTGGGGTTTCAGTTAATGAAGGTCCGATTCACGGTGCTTGGGGCGGACTATCGTGAGGGCGACACGACGGACGTCGCGATTCAAGCCGCCACCACGGACGCAATTCGCACGGGATTGGGCAATGCCGGCGCGGTGTTGCTTGAGCCCGTGATGAAGCTGGAAGTGGTGACGCCGGACGCATTCCTGGGCAACATTCAATCGGATCTCAATGCTCGTCGAGCAATCATCGTCAACACCGAACGCCGCGGCGACTTGACGGTGGTGGAATCCGAAGCGGCATTGGCTCAGATGTTCGGATATTCGACCCAAGTCCGCAGCCTGTCCCAAGGCCGAGCGTCCTACTCGATGGAACCGCTGAAGTACGCACCCGCGCCACCCGAAGTGCTGCAAGGCATTTTGGGGTGAATGACGGTTGATCATGATTCGGGAATCGTTTCCGAACGCGTCCCTAGCGAGTCCCAACTTGCAGGAAGCCGATCGCATCGAGGTCGTGGCCTCGCCGACCATTGAGACCAATAATCGCATCGCCGTCGGCGGCGAGTTGTGTTTCCGGTCCGCCTCCGTGTCCGCCGATCCACTCCGATCGATAGGTGTCGTCCGGGTTCAATCGACCGTTCTTGACTCGCATGAAAATTACGCGCATTCCATCCAAACGATGGCCGCTTTTCGTAATCAGGCCTGCAACGACGTGCCCGTCTGTCGCGGCAACACGATGGACTTTGCCGTGCGGCACACCATGCCAACGACCCAGCAATTCACCGTCCGGTGTTTGGTAAATCGGTCGCAAGGATTTCACGATCAAGTGGCCGCCGTAAAACGTTGAAGTCGAGTAATCGAACCCGACCAACACGGCTAACCGATCCGGGATGATGGAAAATGGTCCGCCTCCACCACCACCCGCCGACTTGGATGGTTTGAACCGCTCGAACTCACGAGCGTCCGCGATTCGCGCAAACAGCGGAGCGAATTGTTTGTCGGGCACCGCGCTCGACCGAGTCCTGGAGAATTTGATCTGCTGGAGATTCTGTGTCGGCCCCGAGCCATCCATGGGGCCGAGGATCAATCCGGCGTGACCGGGTTGTAGTTGTGGTGTGAAGTTCGAGCCGGCAAACGGCGTCCGATCCCAGCTTGATCCGCCCCACACCCTTTCTTTCGGCACTTCCAGAATCAACGGCTTGGCGCTGCTGACGACGTGTCGGCAAACCAGCACCTTGTTGATCCACAGCTGATATTCGCCCCGTTCGCTGAGTTGGCTGGCGATGCGGTGCGGTTGATCCGGGGTCAGCGATATGAGTTCCGCGCCGGCGTCGGTCACCGTGACCTTGTCGCTGGCGTCGGAATTGCCCCAACCAATGTCGCCCCACGAAACGCCGCGATGGATCGTCACGCCGCGTTGAAGCGATACCAGAATATGTCCACCTTGAAACGGGTGGATGATCTGAAACTTGAACCCGCTTTTGGCTCGCTGGAAGACAAAATTCCATCGCGTGCCGTTGCCGTCGATCAATCCATCGGATTGCAGCACGAAGCCCGCGGATCCACGCCGGCCATCGCCCGCCGGTCCGGTGAATTTCATCGCCGGAACGTGGAAGTCCATCGGCATCTGTTTGGCATTCAACTGCGAACAAACGAGTACGGTTGCGGACGGATTCGCCTCGGCGAAGACGGAGGCGGTCGAACTGAGAATCACGACGGCCAAGACGTGTTTCATGCGAATCATGTTGAATCCTCTGTTTTGCACAGCAAATGCAGCCATGATGATCAAAGCCAATAGCGGATGCAGCAGGAAGTTGAGTCCCTCCTGGCGGAAGTATAACAGTCCCGTCGGCGATCGTGGGACTGCCCGGCAAATGATTCAAGGTGATGGATTGCTTGGGATTCTCGATCGGTCGGGAAACTTGGCTGGCTGACGGATTCGACCCAATCGGTCCGTCCAAGGAATCAAACGCCGACCTTGCGTTGTCGTGTCTTCCCAAAACGGCCATCAGACCAGGCGAAACGGTTGGCCAGCCAGCCAGAACAGGAAGCGATCGGCCCCGCGTATTGACCGCCGAGGCATACTGGTCGGGCTGGCCGGATCTTCCCGCAGCACTTTGCTGAAACCACGTCCCTGCTTCGGTAGTATTGCTGGCTGCGAATCTTGCGATCGCCCCACATCGACCCCGTATTCCAGGAGTTTCCCGTGACCCAAATTGATGACAAGTTGCATTGGCGCGCCTTCTGTTTAGCTCTGTTATTGGTGATCGGCATTCCGGCCTCCGCGACGCTCGCAGCCGATGAAGACGAGAAAGAAAAGAAACCGGCCGTTCCGCTGTTCGTCGCCAACGTGGCCAGTTTCGACAAAGTCTTCAAGGAATTGGATGGCTTGTTTGCCGGGATCGATCGTAAGGATGTCGCCGATTTCTTAGCGGAGCAGTTGGAGCAGGTTGACAACTTGGTTGGCCTGGATCGCACCAAGCCGTTCGGCGTGATGATGTTCATGGAAGCTGGGTTCCCGCCGCAGTTCATGCCGGTGGGATATTTCCCCGTAGCGGATGAAAAAGCCGTCGGGAATGCCAAGTACGGCCAAGTCACCGTCAAACCCGTCGAAGGCGAAACCAACGTGTACGAGGTCACCGGCCCGCCGCGTCGCGGTCGACCGCAGCGACCGGGTGGTGCGCCAGGTGGCGGAAATCGAGGCCCGCGACCCGGTGGCTCGGCAAAAATGATCATCCGAGACGGTTATGCCTTCGTGAGCCCCAACGAGGGATTCCTCGATCTGGTCATGCCCGATCCGGAAAAGATCTCGCGGCGGTTGAGCAGCAAGTACGACGTCGCCGCTTCATACAACCTGACGTCCATCCCCAGGACGACCCTCAACATTTTCGTCACCTTCCTGAAGAACGCCGCGGAAACCGAATTGCAGCAGCGGGATGACGAACCGGCGGGTGCCTACAAGATTCGTCGAGCCAACGGCGTCAGCATGTTGGAGTTGCTGGAACAGTTACTCACACAGACCGACGAATTCACGATCGGGATCAACAAGTCCAAGCAAGAGAAATCGGCAGTGTTGGAGTTTTCCGTGCAGGCAACTCCGGGTTCGAAGTTTGCGAAGTATCTCAAGGCGCTGGGCGGGAAACGTAGCTATTTCCACAGCCTGATTAAGGAAGACACGCCGTTCACCGTGGCACTGTCCTGGGCACTTGATGCTCGCGAAAAGAAAGCCGCGCTGGAATCCTTGGAAGGTTTTGAAACCGAAGCCGCCGCTCGAATCGGTAAGGAAGGCGAGAAAGACGGACCGATCCAAAAGTTGGTGGAGATTTTGAAAGAAACCGCCGACGCCGGACACGTTGATTTTCTGGCACAGATGGTCGGCAATCCCAAGGACAAATTCGTATTTCTGGGCGGCTTCAAATTGGTGGGCGGCAATGGGTTCGCGCCGGCGATGGAGCAAATCCTCGACCGACTTAGCGATCACGAAGCTCTGAATTCGGTCAAACTCAATGTCGATTCCCACGCCGGCATGCAGATTCACCGCATCGAAGGCAAGCAGGTTCGAGACGAAGACAAGCGATTGTACGGCGATGCACCGGCCTTGTTCATCGGCTCGACACCCAAAGCGGGGTGGTTCGCGATCGGCACGGATGAAGCCGTGCCGGCTCTGAAGAAAGCAATGGACACGGTGGCAGACGGACAATCAACCGGACGAGCCACCAAGGCCGCGCCGCTGACGATTGTCGTCAATGCCGGTCGATGGCTGGGCATGGAGCCCACAAAGCGTGCGGACGGCACGCCGCGAGTCGGTCCGTTCGAGCAATTCGGCGAGAACGCGTTTACCCCGGAAAATGACGACGTGAAGATCGAACTCACGCCGACCGACGACGGGGCGCGCCTTCGAATCGAATTCAACGAAGGTTTCTTGCGTCTCATCGGCCTGGGGCTCTCCGGGCGGTTTGACCGAGCCCGGCTGTAAGGCAAGTCCTAAGTTGCATCATTCCGATCTTTGCCCAACTTGACGAGTAGAACGGAAATTGTGCCGTTGTACTCGTCATTGCTCCCTGCGGCAGATGTCCGCGAAATCGGGGCTTTCTTCATGACGCAGTCGCTGGAATCGGCAGTCGCTGGAATCCGTGATCCATGAAATCACTCTCGATGCCGATTCGGGTGTAATGCAAGCGCTTGATGCTGCGTTTCATAGAGGGACGATCCATCAAAGCCGCATCCTTCACTTCGCGGCGTCCCCTCGATACTCGGTGTCCTCATGCCGCATCTCCTCGCGCTCGGTCCCACTCCGGAACAGTCCTGGCAATACCTCATTCCACGCCGAGGTTGCTTGAAAATCGGCCGCAAAGAGGGCAACGACTGTCATGTGCCGTGGGACATGCAAATCTCGCGAGAACACGCCAGCCTCACTTGGGATAACGGCTCGGTCTCCGTCGAGTGTCTGGACCGTGCTCGCAACCCGATCATTTATCACGGCCGATCCTATAAGTCGGTCAAGCTGCCCGTGGGCGATGAGTTTCAGATCGGCGAGACGCGGTTCCGAGTCATCGATGAAGACGTCGATTCCGGCATTCAGCGAATCCTCGATGCCCCCGACCCGTGTCACCGAACATCCACGCAATATGCCTTGCGGGCCATCGATCATCGCATCGACAAGATCGCCGAGCATTCCGCCACGCTGTGGTTGTCCCGAGATGAGCAGGAACTCGCGAATCATTTGGTCGCCGTGGTTTCCGAAGTCATCCCGCATGCGAGTCACGTGGCGATTGTTGAGTGCGCTAGCGTTCGCCATGTCGATCGCAATCAGGTCAAGGTGCTGCACTGGGATTCACGCGAAATCAGCAACGAAATGTCGCTGAGCCGTCCGATGCTGAAGGCCGCTCTGAAGCGAGGCAAATCCGTCTTGAGCATTCGCAGCGAAGACGCCTTGGCCAATCGCTGCGGTCGATGGGTGCTGTGTGCTCCCGTGATTTCGGAACACGCGGCGACTTGGTGTATCTATATTGCGGGGCGATACGGCGACGACGCTCCGTTGCCCGGTTGTCTGACGACGGAAGATCTTCACGGAGATGTCAGCTTTACGGAATTGATCGCACAAACCGCGATCGCCATTCGCAAGGTGCGGGCGTTGGAAGATCAGTTCGCGGGCATCCGACCGTTCTTTTCTCCCGCGGTCGTGGAATCCGTCGCCATCGGCAACCGATCGAATGCACTCGATCCCACCGAAAGTCAAACGGCGGTGCTGTTCTGCGACTTGCGTGATTCGACGGCCATTGCCGAGGAATCACGCGGGAATCTGAAAGGCTTATTACATCGTGTCAGTAAAGCGCTCGACGCCATGACGCAAAGCATCTTTCGGTACGACGGTGTGATTGCCGATTTCCAAGGTGATTCCGCACTCGGGTTTTGGGGTTGGCCGTTGCCACTGCATGAAGGTCCGCTCCCGGCGTGTCGTGCCGCGCTGCGAATCGTCGAAACGTTTCGGCGAGCCCGACGCCCCGATCTCGATTCGGAACTTAGCGGCTTTCAAGTCGGCATCGGAATTTCGTGCGGTTCGGCGATCGCCGGGAAGATTGGCAGCCAACATCAAGCGAAAGTCGGCGTGTTCGGCCCCGTCGTCAACTTGGGGTCTCGACTGGAAGGCCTGACCAAGCAGATCGGCGTGCCGATCTTGGTCGACGAAACGACT
>JAQBZS010000259.1 GCA_027622115.1 Planctomycetota bacterium
TTTCTGATCTGGCTGCGAATCCGTTCCTTCTCAGAGTACCTCGCCTCGGGCACAATCCCTGCCATGGGAGTTCCTCATCCTTGAGTTTGCTTGCTGTTCCAAACAACAAACGCCAAGGATGAGGACTTCTTCAAAATACGCCATACATAGGCTCAAACCCCCTTTCCGCGAATCGGACTCGGCTATTTAATCCGGATGAACCGCCGTCGCGACGCAAGCCAACGCTCAGCAAACAAGCGAGATCGATGATGGTCGAAGAAAATCAGGTTTATGAATTGGTCGGCGAAGCCGGATTCCGGCGACTTGTCGAGGCGTTCTACCGTCGAGTCCCTGCGGACAAGGTGCTTGGAGCGATGTATCCCCCGGATGACTTACCGGGAGCCGAAGATCGTTTGTGCGGATTCTTGATCTTCCGATTCGGCGGTCCGCAAACCTACATCGAAGAACGCGGGCATCCGGCGTTGCGAATGCGTCATGCACCGTTTGCAGTCACCCATGAAGCACGCGACCACTGGCTGACCGCGATGACTGCCGCGTTGGACGAGGCCGGATTTTCCGACGCTGCCTTGGAAGTCCTACGGCCATTCTTCGACAACACCGCAACTTTTCTCATCAATCGTTTGGACTAACACCAACGAACTATTCTCTACTCGCCAGTAAAGGCACTTTTGTTCGTTTAACCGCACGCCGTAGGCACGCGCGCTTGAAAAATGTGATCCGGCTTGGTGTGCCCAAACGCGCGTGCCTACGGCGGTTAAACAAGTCATCTTTGGCCGCGTAGCAAGCGCCATCGAAAGCTTACGGATCACAACGAAATCGTTCCCGTCGCAATGTCCGTGAAAACACTGTCCACATTGCCAATCTCCACAAGTGTTGGCGGGTTGAATTCCATCGCCAAGGAGTGGTCAATCTCAATCGGACTTTCGGCTTCAGGCAAACGTGCCGCCTCGGCGTCGGAATCTTCGGTGTCGGGCGACTCATCTGATGACAGTGCCACGGACTGTTCGAGCGTTACAGCCTCGACGAGCGTTTTGCTAACTTGCGCGTCGACAATTGTGGTCGACACCAATGCGACCTCGGACTCCGCTGCATCGATTGCTGCGAGGAACAACCCGAGTTGGTTGACCGTAAAGTCGTTGGCTTCGCTCCAAATGCTATCGCCGTTCGTGTCAAACACTTTGACCCACGCCCGATAATCACCAGATGCGAGAGGTGTCATCGGCGTGAACGAAGTCGCTGTCAGTGAAGGTTGACGGATGACTTGAGTTTGACCTGTCGTCAGGTTGTTCACCCACAGGTCGTAGCGGACGGCTCCATCCACCGGCGTCCATTGGAAGGTGGGTAACACGTTCGGTGTTGTGTCGCCGGGTGCAATCCATTCGGTGGCTTTCACGTCCGTTGCTAGGATTTCGAAATCGTGAACTGGGCTCCACGCGCCGCCTTCATTGCGTTCGTTGAATGCCTTGACTTGGACTCGGTACACACCCGGAACCAGTGGCGAGGACGGCGTGAACCAAGTGTCCGTCAACATCGGCTGGCGAATGACCTGCCGCTCGCCGGTGGTCAGGTTGTCCACCCACAGATCGAAGCGGACAGCGTTCTCGACGTTGCGCCAGCGGAACGCGGGCGTGGAGTCTGTCGTTCGAAATGGCGGTGCGATCAGCGTGGGTGCTGCCGGAGCGTTCAAATCAACGACGAATCGCAATACTCGCCATGCGCTGTTGGTTCCGAACGCGTTGGTGGCTCGGATTTCGAATTGATAGTTGCCGTTATTTAGCACGGAAGACGGCACGAACGAGTTACCGGTGAATTGCCGGTCACGTTCAACCGAGCTGCCTGTGTCCGTGTTCGTGATGCCGACATCGAACTGTTGGGCGTTGAGGTCCGTAAACCAAGTGAAGTTCGGAGTGGCATCGCCGCGAGATTGCGGGCCGACGACGACGGGCCGACTGGGGGCGAGGTCATCGAAGACAAAGTTTCGGCCCGCGCTCCATCCGCCGGCTTGACCGAGCACATTGAAGGCTCGCACCCAGACTCGGAATTCCGTGCGTTCAATCGGTGTCATGGGCAGGTCGAGTTGCGTGTCCGAGACGTTGGTGTCGCGGAAGTACTCTTGACTCGTGGTCAGGTTTCGCACCGAGACGTCGTATCGCACGGCGTCCACCGATCCTGTCCAACTGATCTTTGCAGGCGTCGTGGCAAATGCCGGGGCGACACTGACGGTCGGCCTTGACGGGACTTGAGGGTCGCGAACGGACACGCCCAAGCGGAGCGATGTCGCGCCGCCGTTGTTGTCGTTCGACACAAGCGTCACAGCGGAATCACCCAGGATGTCCGGATTGGCAAGCTGACCGCTGAAGGTCAGCGTACTCGGATTGAAGCTCACTCCAGGCGGCAAGGCGTTTCCGAAACCGTCAAACAATTCGAACGTCAGCGGATCGGCGTCCGGATCGAAAAAGATGTTTGTTGGAAATTGCAATTCGAACGGCGTATTGGCCACGACTTCGATGTCGTCGAGCGTACCGATGACTTGCGGAGATCGATTCCCGGCGGGTGAATTGGGCGTGACGTCTCCGTCCCCCAATGCAGCGGGGGTGATATCCACCAATGGTTGAAACGTGCTGCCGTCGAAGGCTCGCTTGCCCAGGCTTTCGCCGTTTGGTCGGCTGGCGGGTGCGACAATGATGTCCGCGATGCCATCGCCCGTGAGGTCCGCCGCGTTGACTTCGACACCGCCGCGAAAGATTGGATCGAACGCGAAGAAGTTGCCCAGCGTTGAGAGATCTTGTCCGTCAACCACTCGCACTTGCGGGCCGCCGCCGGGACCGGCTCCCACGATGATGTCGTCGAAACCGTCCTCATTGATGTTGCCGGAGGTCACGAAGACACCGCCGGTAAAGCGGGGGTCGAAGGCGAAGAAGTTGGCGATTGGCGCGGCATTCGTGCCGTCGAAGACTCGCACATGGGGGCCACCGCCCGCTCCCGGACCGGTGATGATGTCCGGGATGCCATCGCCCGAAACATCGCCCGCAGCGACTCGCACGCCGCCTACAAATGTCACGTCATAGGCGAAGAAGTCATGTAGCACGTTGCTGGGATCAAGACCGCTGAAGACTCGCACATGCGGTCCGCCGCCGGCGTCGGCACCGACGATGATGTCGTCAAAGCCATCATGGTTGGTGTCACCCGACGCCACGAACACGCCGCCTCGGAAGCCGGGGCTGAAGGCGAAGAATTCGAGCAGCAGTTCACCGGATTCCAAATCGAACGCTTGAATGTGCGGGCCGCCGCCGGGACCGGCACCCGTGATGATGTCGGGACGACCATCGCCGTTGACGTCACCGGAAGTGACACGTGCCGTGCCGTCGAAGTCGAACGCGAACGGCTCAATCGTGACCTCGCCGGTTTCCATGTTGCGAGACATGACGGACGTACCGCCGTTGCCGGTGATGATGAGTTCGGTTTCCCGATCGTCCGTGGCGATCGTGCCTTGACCGCCACCGAGATAGGGATTGCCGTCGGCGAACGTGAAGGGCAATTCCGCGTCATCGGCGAATAGGTACAGCGAGAACGTTTCGTGGGCTTCCGCGATCTTGTCGCCAAGTCCATCCACGATCACGGTGGCTGTTGTTTCGCCCGCTGGAATCAGAACCGGGACACTGAACAGCGGGACATAGTCTTCCCAGGCCGTCGCGGTGCCGTCGACCGTACTTGCCAGGAACACGACGTCGCTAAACGAAATCGGCTGATCGAATTCCAGTTCGAAGATGAACGGAGTGATGCCGGAATCGCCTTCTTGGACAATGGAATCACGGATCGTCAGCACGCTGGCGTCATCATTGAGAATCGTGCCAAGACCTTCGTCATCGGCAAACGTGACGTCGCGACCGCCAGCCGAAATACCGCTTAGGTCGAGGAAGAACGTCTGGTCAAGTTCAACCGTCCCATCGCCGTTGACTTGCACCGCGATTATTTCGGTGGAACCTGCCTGCGTGCTGCTGAAGCTGCGAGTCGTTGTTGAAATTCCGACGTAATCGCCGTCCGCTGTCGTCGCCGTGTTATCGGCCGTGGCGAAATCGAAACTCACGCCCGTGTCGACTTCCGTGTCCAGTGTGACCGTGAACAAGAATGTCGTTGTGCCGGTGTTGCCCTCGTTTAGCGTCACGTCATTGATGGAGATCGTGGCCGAATCGTCGTTTTCGATCGTGCCCAGACCTTGGCTGTCTGAAAACGTGACGTCGCGACCAACCGCCGAAATACCGCTTAAGTTCAGGAAGAACGATTCGTCACGTTCAACCGTCCAATCGCCGTTGACTTGCACCGTGATTGTTTCTGTGGAACCTGCTTGCGTGCTGCTGAAGCTGCGAGTCGTTGTTGAAATTCCGACGTAGTCGCCGTCCGCTGTCGTCGCCGTGTTATCGGTCGTGGCGAAATCGAAACTCACACCCGTGTCGACTTCCGTGTCCAGCGTGACCGTGAACGTGAATGTCGTTGTGCCGGTATCGCCCTCGTCCAGCGTCACGTCATCAATGGAGATCGTGGCCGAATCGTCGTTTTCGATCGTGCCCAGACCTTGGTTGTCGGCGAACGTCACGTCGCGACCACTGGCAGCAATACTGGACAAGTTCAGGAAGAATGTCTCATCCAGTTCCACTTTCACATCGCCGGTAACTTGCACCGTGATCGTTTCAGTTGCTCCTGCTGTCAAGCTGCCGAAATTCCGCGTCATCGACGCAATCGCGGTGTAGTCGTTACCCGACGTTGCCGTGTCGTTAGCGGTGGCGAAGTCGAAGCTCACGCCCGTATCGACTTCGGTGTCCAGGGTGACCGTGAACGTGAATGTCGTGGGGCCGCTATCGGTTTCATCGATCGTCACGTCATCGATCGAGAGGGTCGCCGCGTCGTTGTTCTGAATCGTGACCGTTGCCGTTTCTTGGCTGCCGAGAACCGCGCCGGTAACTCCTGCGAGTCTGATCCCGAATGCCTCGTCCAATTCAACGATGTCGTCGTCCACCAGCGACAACGTGACGGTTTGCGTGTCGTCGCCCGGATTGAACGTGATGTTGATCGGCGCGTTCGCGTAGTCAGTGACCTCCGTGGCCGACCCCATGCCTGGGAACGTGACTTGAACGCCGGATGTCCCCGCCGTCGTACTTCGCGTGACGGTAACTTCGGCACCAACCGCAATCCCATCTTCGCTGTATTGGAATGTTGCCGCAGAGAATTCGATCATGGACCCGATCAGCACAACGTCGTTGCCGTCACCGCCGACATAGCTGACGACAAACGCGACACCGTCCAGCGTCACTGTCGAACCTTCCGCCAGCCCGTCAAATGTGCCCAAAACGGCGTCTGAACCGTCATTGTCGATCAACGTGATGATGCCGCCGTTGCTCGCGTCAAAGTTTGTATCGTCGAGATCCAGCGATGCACTACCCAAGTCAACTGTGCCCGTTACGGCGAGTTGACTATGGCCTGTCCCGGGCGCGAGATCATTGATTTGCACGAGAAATGTGCTCCCTGACGAAAACGCCACATCGCCCGTTTCCAAAATACCGGGGACCGGCAGCGCCCCAAGAAACGCAGCCGTGCCAGGGAACAACACGGTCGAGTCAGCCAGAGTCACCGTGCCGACGATCACTCCGTCACCTAACAACACGCCGGCTGGGTTTCCGAGGCCTTCGCCCGTGATTATGAAATTGCTAGTCGTCACAGTGCCTTCAACGGAAACGAGCCCGGAGCGGACGAATGTCGGACCACTGTAATCGTTGTTGGTGCCGCTCAGAACGAGTAGGCCGTCACCGACGAAATCGAACTGTGTGCCGGTCACGTCGCCCGAGATTTCAAGCCGGTCATCGACGAAGTTCGCTTCGATTTCCGCGTTGGCTCCGATGAGAGTAATGTCTCCCGTCCAGAGCACATTGGAGGCGGAAGAACCGACGGCCAATTCACCCGCCAAGTCGACGTCTTCACCAACCGTCAACATGCCCACGGCGTAAAGCTCTGCACCATCCGCCACAACCGTGTTCGATGCCGGACCACCCGCACCGAGTGCCGTGTTGGACTGAATCCAGATTTCGCCAGTGTTGACGAATGTCTGGCCCGTGTAATCGCTATTGCCAGCGAGAGTCCACCGGCCCACACCATCCATGATGACATCGCCCACCCCCGTCAACTGCCCGGAATAGAATGCACTGCCGGAAAGGGTGACGGTCAGGTTGCCGTCGCCAAGATCAGTGAGGCCGGAACCGGACAGGCTGTTGATCGTTTCGTCAAAGTCGTTCAGATCCAGGACAGCGGCGGTCTGAACGCTGACATTCGTGGAATCACTGATGATGTCCGATGCACTCGACTCCAGTGTGCCCTGCGACAAAGTCAGCGTCCCTGTACCCGCATCGACACTGATGAGGCTCGTGGTTTCCGCAACGCCATTGTTGGCAATGGACAGGTATTGATTGCCGTTGTTCGAGCTTCCATTCGACGAGTCTGTGCTGAGGCTGGTAGCCGAAATCTCAATTTGCGCGCCAGATGAGTTGGAACCGATCGAGCCCAGCTCGGCAGTCAGCGTCACATGGTTTCCGCGCACGTCGAATGGATCGCCACCACCGTCCGTGATGCTGCCCGTGCGAGCGGTGAGTGTCACATCTTGCAGGTTCGTCGATGAGTCAATCGCTTCCAACTGATTCACGGTGATGGGACCACCCACGATCGTGATGGGATTCAGGAACGTGGAGTCGTTGATGTCCACGGCACCAGTGCCATTCGTCGCGTCGCCGATCGTGATGGAATTAAGGCACTCTTGAAGGATGCCCAATTCGACTGTATCCAGGTTCAACGTGCCGCTGGCACCGTCACCGATACCGATCGTGGTTGACGGCATTTCGGGCGTGATCAACAAGTCGCCAGAACTCAGCAGACTGGGCGAACCGTCGTTCATGTCCAGTGTGTCCGTGGTCAGCGTGATGTTAGCGCCGGACACGGTGCCTTCGAGGTCGATACCGTCATCGGCGGTCGAGCTTCCGATCAAGTGAATGTCGCCGTTGGAACTCGTCACGGAACCCTCGAGTCGCACGCCATCACCGGTCGTCGTTGTTCCAGTGATAACGGCACCCTGGTTGGGCGCGTTGATTGTCGCGCCTGCGGGGATATTTACACCGTGACCACTATCCCCCGTCCCGGTAATGGTGATCGTGCCCGATTGCGAGGCGATGATCCCGTTCGCTCGCACGCCGTCCTCTCCACCACCCGAAGCGTCACCAATGACGGTGATCGAACCGCTGGTCGATAGAACGCTCGCGGTTCCGCCGATGTGGACTCCATCGTCCGCCGTACTCGCGCCGCGGATCGAGATGGAACCGCTCATCGAGTCGACAAGTCCGGTGATGTGAATGCCGTCATCGTCGGGCATTGCCGGTCCGGTCGCCGGCATCGTTGCTGGATCCGATCCGCCGCCCAACGTGATGTCTCCGCCAGCCGATGTGATACTTCCATCGACGATAATCACACCGCCCGTCATGGAATCACTGTCGGCATGCAACGTGATATTCCCGCCACCGCTTTGCAGCCCAGCCAGAACCACGACGTTGTCGGCTGCCGTCAGCGTGACGTCCGCGCCGCTCGTCGTGACGTCCTGTTGCAAAACGATCGACAAACCGGTTACGTCCAATTCCCCGGTTCCGATGTCCGTCGCGTTCGTTTGGAAGAGCACAAAATCGTCGGCATCACCGGTAATCGTCAGGTCGGCGTCGAACAGCGAATCCAAACCCTCGATGTGAATGTCATCGAGGCCGGAACCGCTGGCTGTGTCGATCGTCAACGAGTTCGTCGGGTTCACAAATTGCACGGACTCACCAAGCGTGGAGTCGATAAACGAGATGCCGTCATTTGCCGTCATGTCATCCGACAAGGTTACGGCTTCGTCAGCGCCGTTGAAGATGAACACTCGGTCGGTGGCGTTCAGGTTGTCGATGATCGGTTCCAGACCGGTATACGTGATCGTATTTGTGCCGGAATCGATGTTGATACCGCCGTCATTCGCGTTCGTGAAGCTATGCGTGACCATACCAGCCGATCCGCCAGTGACTGTGAGCGTGTCTCCGCCAGCACCCTGACCGCCGCCGTTGAACGTGATCGAACTTGGTAATGCGCCCAATGAGAAATATCACGACGAACTTCAATCGCTGAAACGCGAGTCTTCGGAATTTCAAGAATTCAGCCCACGTTCCAATCCGGCGGTCGCCGCCTCGGATTTGATGAAGGTTGCTTGAGATAGTCGCTTTGGGTCGAGTGCGTCGCTGTCGGCTTGAACCGCGTCGATGTCCCGGACGACTCGCATTAATAAGTCAAGCCCCGCCAACTGCCCATCTGGCCACACAGAACCGAGAATCAACTGTTGTTCGTAGACTTCGCTTAGGGTGTTGAAAACTGGCTCTTGACTGACGAATTCTTTGGCGCAGGTTTCGTGCAAGGGTTGGCTGGGGTCGGGTGGTTCAAAGT
>JAQBZS010000260.1 GCA_027622115.1 Planctomycetota bacterium
GGGCACGTCTTGAATGCGATCGTACAGATGCATCTTTTCGAACTTGGCCTCGCGGACACACGTCTTGGAAGCGATTTCAAAATGACGAATCGTGCCGTGCAAATCCCCGCTGACAACGGATTGACCGTCCGGATGTATGGCCACTCGACACAAGTCGTGTTCGTGCCGGGGGAATTCCGCGATCGCTTTGCCATCAATCGCGGACCAAATCCGCACAAACCGATCTCGTCCCGCAGTGGCGATCATCTTTCCGTCACGACTGACGGCGACGTCTCGAATCCAGCCGTCGTGGGCGGCATCGACTTTCCATTTGGGTTGCGGCTGCTTGTCCTGATACGGCCACGCAGCGAGTTGACCCCACGAATCCACGGAAAACAACGTCTCGCCGTCCGGTGAGAAAATGACGGATTGCACCCAGCCGCGGTGCCCCGCGATGGATTCGAGTGGGATTGCCTCGTCCGTGGACATGTCCCAACGACGAATGATCGAGTCATATCCGCCGCCGAATAGAAACTTTCCGCACGGACTGAATCGAATCCGGCACACCTGGCGATCCGTGTCGATCTTGCGAAGCTGTTTGACTTCGATGGCCGCTTCGGGTTCTGGCATCATGTTCTCGTGAGTGCGGACGGGGCAAATCTCAAAACAGCTCGGGAAGCGGTTGACCGTTCTCCTGCACGATGAATCGCGGGCGACCGCGGTCGTCGAGATAAGTGGCATCGAGCGGGACGCCCATGTGCCGATAAATCGTCGCCGCCAGGTCGCCGGGCGTGACGGGACGTTGGCTGATCGTCCCGCCGATGTTGTCGCTGGCTCCGATCACTTGGCCGTGCCGCAAGCCGCCGCCGGCCAGACACATCGACATGACCACCGGCCAGTGATTGCGGCCGTCGAGACTCTTCTGTGTGCCCATATTCGGCGTGCGGCCGAATTCGCCCATGCCGATGATCAATACGTCGTCCAATAAGCCTCGTTCTTCAAGGTCCGTGACGAGTGTGGTCAGCAGGTGGTCGAATGTCGGTAGCAAAGGTTTCAGGCCCTTCGAGATCCCACCATAAACGCCGCCGGGGATGCCGTGATTGTCCCAGGTACCGGACGCCGTGTGGTAGCTGAGATCGAGCGTCACAAAACTCACGCCGGCTTCAACCAGCCGCCGAGCCAACAGCGTTTGTTGGCACCACAGATGATCGCCGTATCGCTGACGCGAATTCTCCGGTTCTCGCGAAAGATCGAACGCCTGTTGGGCTCGCCGCCCCAGCATCATGTCGAAGGCTTGCTGCCCATATTGGTCCAACGCATCCATCGAACCATTCTGATCCAAGCCGCTGCGAATGCGGTCCAAATCGGTCATCAAGGATCGGCGGTTTTGAAGTCGATCGACGTCCAATCCCAACGGCAATCGAAATACGTCCGCGCCGGTGGTTCGATTCAGCGGCTTTCCCAACAGGTCGAGTTCCGGAAGGATGGCCGCTTTGTTGCCGATGAACGGGTCGAATTCTCGACCCAGGTATCCACCCCAAGCGACATGCGAACGATGTTTCATGAACGCCACGTACGGCGGCATCGACGGATGATTGGCTCCACGAAACTTGGCACAGATCGAAGCGATCGCCGGATAACGATCGCCTTTGGGATTCACTCGCGGCGCGGCGTCACGATGTCCGGTTTGGATGACTTGGTTCGGCTGATGACTGCTCTTTTTCGGATCGACCGAGCGAATGAGGGTGAACTTGTCGAGCATCGCGGCCTGCTTGGGCAGATGCTCGCAGATGATCGTGCCCGGCATAGCGGTCGAGATCGGTGAGAACGGTCCACGATTCATGAACGGTCGATGCGGTTTCGGATCCCACGTGTCGATGTGACTGGGACCGCCGGTCATCCACAACAGGATCACGCTCTTGTTGCCGATGGACCGACCTTGCTGAGCCGCGTCGGCTCGAAGCCGCAGCAACTCGGGAACGCTGAGCGCGCCAATTCCAGCCAACCCGGCTTTCAGCATGTTGCGTCGACTGAAGATCGCCAGGCCTTCTCGCTCAAGCGGACGCAATTCACCAAACGCATGATCGGCGTGATGAAACGAATTGGGCATCTTGAAATCCTCGAAGGTGCGGTCGTTGAGCGCTCGATAACCAGCATTCGAGTGTAGGTGGAAACCGCGTCGGAGTCACCCGCTTCATGGTTGGTCAGTTGTTGTAGGGTGGGCATTGCCCACCGAATCGTTGGTGGTGGATGATGCCAGCGATTGAACCGGTGGAACCAGTGGCACACCATCATTTGCATGCGTGTGTCCCCGTCGTTCCCGTGCGTGTGTCCCCGTCGTTCCCGCTCATCCGTGCGCGGCGAGGCCCGTGGGACGAATGGCTGTTACACGATCCGCAGCGTACGGCAAGTCTGTTCGTAGGTTGTCTCCAGGTCGAGCAAGACGCCGGATGTGTCATCCAGCCAAACCGGGAGAACGGGCAACTTGGAGCCGGGTGAGACAGGATGATACCACGATTCAAATCGACCGCGCTTCCCTCGTGGACACCAACGAGACGTCACGGCATAGGTTGCGGGCGGCTCGTCCCCCAACGCTGGGTCGTTTTGGTTAACTTGTGAAAGTAAGTCCGAGTACAAGTTGGATTGACGACTGGTGATCACATCGATCAGCACCACACAGACTTCATTCAACAGCAGGGCCGCACACTTTGTCGCGAACTGCTTCCGAGTCTCAGGGCGGTCCTTGTTCGACGGGCTGATTAGTTCAATCGCGGCCACCAAGCGTCGACCGTCCTGGTGATGGATCAAGACTTCGTACTCATCGACATCGGGCAACTCGGCATCGAGCAGCATGGTTGGTTCGGGTGGAGCCCATACGACCGTCGCCGCTCCGCCGCCGGGGTCTTCGACAAGTCCCCGCGGCTGGTCGGACGGAGCATCGAAAGTGCCCACATCAATTTCAAACTGTCTCCCGAGATGAACTTTCGGAGCCGCGAAGTACTCGGGCGGTAGCTGGTCCGCGAGATGTTGCACGATCACCGCAGGCCACATTCCGTGGACTTCGTCCCAGTTGCGGCGGTCCGTGAATGGTGCGTGAAAGTGGTCTCGCAGGGGCATGGCAGATCCTCTTGATTTCCGTGCAGACTCAAGCTTGAGGATACCATAGCAAGCGTAGGGTGGGCATTGCCCACCGAATCGTTGCCGGTGAATGATGCTGCTAGTAAACCGGCGGAGCCATTGGCACATCATCACTCGCGTGTGCCATCCAGCGGTCACAACCATTGAGAACGTGCCGTCGTGAACGAAGCAAGAAGGGGCGATCGCCTGACATTCACTCCCTGTCAGCCAAGCGGTGGGCGATGCCCACCCTACGATCGTCCATTCCACAGCTGACCCGGCCATCCAACAGGCGTATTTCCGGTTTGCCGGAATTACGGAGCGGCCTCAAGTTCGGGAAGCTCTTCGGCTGAGGAGTTGGACTCGGACGCAGGCTCGGTCGGCGCGGATTGTTCGATGCGTTTGCAGACTCCGCGAAAGCGATCCGACAGCGCTTTGATTCCCGCACTCGGACTTGAGTCCGCATCTGCGGCGAGTTCAATGCAGTGGATTCGGACGTTTGACGGGACGGCCTTGGCGATGTTGGCGATTTGAAATTGCAGCAGCGTCGGCTCGGCATCGTCCGTCACGACGTAAATGCAATCTGGGCGAACGAGCGACGCGCGGCTCATCGCATCGAGAAACGGACCACCGTCCGCAGCGACGCTCGGGACCAGCGAGCGAACAAACTCCAACGCTCCGGCATGCTCGTGCGTGAGCGGACTGGCAACCACGGTTGCGGAATGTGCCACCAGGATGAACTCGGTGTTGGGGTCCGTTTGGTCGAGCCACGTTTTCAACTCGTTCCGCACGCGGTCCAATCCGCCGGACGACTTCATGGAATCCGTTGCTTCGAAAACGAACGCAATCCGCCGCCCGGCATCTCGAATCCCAAAGAACTCGGCGGATCGATGTGGGATGATTTTGGGCAGGGAACCCGGGATACCGGAATCCGGCGGCACTGTTTCGCTCGACGTGTCTTCCGGTTTCTCGGACACGTGGGACACTTCCGCGCCGGCGTCGCCATCCGTAAATCCAATGATTCCGTATGAGCCGATCGCCGTCGCCAGCAAGCTCCCGGCAACCATCCCGACGCGTTGCACGCCATTCAGCACCGGGGCGATTCGCAATCCTATCGCGGCAATCCCCAAGATGAGCGTGGCGACGCCGAGCAGCCCACCAAGTTCCCACAATCGCTGATCAACAACTTGTTCACGCCAAATCGGAATCAGTTTCGAACGGACGGACGGAGACAATTCGACCTGCAAATGAACGCGGTGCATACGGGCGATGTACGCACCCAAATCTTGCCGATACGACTGCCGATATGAATTTCGCACGGCCACGGCAGCCTGAGCGGGATCAAGTCGCCAATTGGTGGCGGCTTGAGCATCATGATCCCGAAGATCGGCTTTCAAAGTCTCGACCAGCAACCGATTCGCATCTTGTTCTGCTTCTTCAGTGGTGGACCACCGTTGACTGCTGAGCACGACCAACGTCGTGTTGTCGATGACGTAGCGTCGATTCTCCAACCAAGCAGGCGGCGGGTCGTCGGACGACTCTTCGAGGACCGCGGACGAAGCTGATAGTTGTGTTGCTTGATCACCGTGTTGGTTCGCGGTCGGACCGACTGTCGTTTTTTGAATATCGCGCGTCGTGTCTCGCGCGAGTTTTGTCGCGGATCGGGGTGAAACATCGCGGCTCGCGGGGCCGTTCCGCCCGTTGTCTCGCAAGTTGTGCATGAAAACGAGCGAAGCGGCCAGCAGGGCTGCCGCAGCCGATACACCGCGCGCGGTCGTGGTTCGCGTCAGCCCGCCGACAATTGCGGCGATGACAAGCACGACCATGATGAGTGCTACGAAGGCGGTCACGTTCACCGAGCGATTCCCGGAGTTAGGGTGCGCAAGTACGTTTCAGCCGGCATCCACGCTGCGGACAATTGGACGACGCAAGAAATTGCGAGTGCCCACAACATGCCCCAGTCGTGTGGGAACAGGAAAATGGCAGTCAACACATAGCCGAGAGCCAATGTGAAGAGAGCCGAGTGCAATTGAAAACGGCCTTTCCTCAAAAGGTCCGTGTGCCACCACCAACGCCGTAAGGCAAACAGGCCGACGAAGAAGGCCATGTAGCCCGCAATCGTCGGTTGAAACGGATTGTCCGCTTCGGTGAGCGGATGTTGGCCGATGAATCGCATGGCCCCGTGTGGTTCGTGTCCGACCGCGAACTGGTGATCCACCATCAAGGTTTGGTCCAGCCAGAATGCTCCGAATCCAACGGAAAGCCCGGCGATCAGCAACACGATACGGCGAAGACTTGAATCGCCGAGACCTTCGCACCATTTCATGCTGAACAACACGGCCCACGAACCGAGGAGCGTCGTGAGTCCGAAGAATCCGATCTGGCTGTTGTTCGGCAAGAACGTCGTCAACGTGGCGACTCCCGCCGTGATCGCCGCCGTAAACGGGACTGCCAAGAACAACGCACCCGTCAACTCGGTCAACCGACGACCGAACGAAATCGACCGCGGATCGTCGGGTGTCAGCCCGAGCAAGGCTCGTGAGATTTCTTTCGTCGCTCGCCGGCGACTTGTGCTGTCAGGCGGATATGGGGCGGTGACCCCTAACTCATCGTCTTTCCGGTGGCGGCGTGCTTCGTATCCCGATGACGGAAGATCCCGCTGCGATTTTCGCTTGGCAAACACGTTGACCAGCGCTCGAATCGCAAGAATCGCCAACACAATCAGGACGATCTCGGCAAACGAATAGCGAGTCACCGCCGACACCGCGCGCGGCGAGATAAACACGAGAATCAGTAGGCCGATTGCAAAGTACTTCCACCAACTCACATGCTCGCGACCGTCACCGGATTCGCTGGGTTCGGCGGTCCATTGCACGCGCTGTTGAGGCTGTCGCAAGTCGTCGCGCCGCCCCGTTTGTTTGCGACTGCGTCGTTTGTCGTCGGCAACTTGAACGGGAATCCTGGTCCGTTCTTCATGAACCGGTTGCATCGGGACGATGGTCGGTCCGATCCCGGCTGCAGCGTTGCTTTCCGGCTCGGTCGGTCGGAACGCTTCAGACAGTCTCGGCTCGCCGAATGTCGGTTTCGAGTTGACGAATGACGATTCGGGAATGTTCTGCGGCACATCGAACCCGCCCAATGCCTGTTGCAGATCCGTCGCGAATTCGACGACATCGCTCGGTCTTGATCGCGGATCTTTCTCCAGAGCCCTGGCCACGACTGGTTGCACCACAAGCGGCAACACGGTCACGTCCGGCGGCGCGGTGAGGTGTTTCATCAAGATTTCCGCTTTGGACTCGCCGTCGAACGGCACGTTGCCCGTGATCAATTCGTAGGCGATCACGCCCAAAGCGTAGATATCCACTTCGCGGCCATAATTGCCCTTGGCCACTTCGGGAGCCATGTAATACAGCGTGCCGACACTCTCCGTCTGAGCACCTCGGCGGCTGTGCGTGATGAATTTGGACAAACCGACATCGCCGATCTTCACCACTCCGTCTCGGCGAAAAATGTTCGCGGGTTTGAGGTCTCGATGGACGATGCCGCATTCGTGCAGGAACGCGAGACCCGACGCGATGCCGGAAACCCACTGTTGCGTTTCAGCCGAAGAGAGACCATCCGGGTTGGCGTCGAGCACCGCTTCCAGCGTCTGGCCGGGCAGATACTCCATGATGATCCAGTGGTCGTCGTCGGCATCTTTCCTAATGTCGAAGATCGTCACCAGATTGGGATGCGCGAGATTCAAGCACTGCGTGACGCCTCGCAATTCGACATCCAGATTGTCCTGCAACAGCTTGAGCGCGACTTCTTTGCCGGCGTCGCTGATTGCGTAATACACCTCCCCGAACCCGCCGCGATCGATGCCGCGCTTGATCGTGTAACCGTCCAGCGGTTTGGATCCTGGTGGGAAGGTGAATTTCATGGTGCCACTCGGGTTGAGTTAGTTGCGGCCTTGTGGGCTGGAGTCACGGAGATTCGCCGAACGCGTCGATCCTAAAGCGGATCTCTTGTCCGGATACAACGCTCCCAATCGGCATTTCCGTCATACCGTTGGCAATTTCATCACCGACGATCAAGTCCGCTTGGGATCGACAATAAAACTCATTCGACCGTCTCACCAACAACACCGATTCCGGCCATGCCGGGCAACGCACGTGGCAATCGGTCGACGGCCCCAGCAAACAGGTTTCCGCGAACAACAGGATACCGTCCACGGACTGCTCCAGACGGTGAACGCTCTGCACGTCCAGCCGAGCCGTCATGCTCAATTCCGACGGTTTCGACACGCTCATCCGTACGCTGTTTCCCAGCACGATGCTGGAACCGGCAACAATGCTTTCGAAATCGCGAACCACTCGCCCATCAACGCTCGCCGTCGAATGAGCTTCGAGAATCAGCGAGTCCGACTTTCGCACGAGCGTGGCATGTGTTCGCGAGAGATTGGCGAGAAACGCGATGTCGGCAGCAGGCTGCTCGACATTGGATCCGCGGGGACCGCCAACCGTGACGCGTTCACCGACGCACAACAAAAACGAACCCACGCCGTCGATCCATAACATGAATCGAGACGTGGGTGTTGTTTGTGATCCGGCCATGGGTTCGAGTGCGTATGTCACTGACATGATGATTCCGCCCAGGTTGGAATTCGCTCACTGACCGGGCCTCAAATCGAGTCGCCTGAATCGACTTCGACTTTCGATTCGCGTTTCTCAGCCGCAGACCCTTCAAAGTACGAATCGATTTCATCCAGCACGTCCGCTTTGTCCTCGATACTCAACTCCACCGGGATGTCGCCCGCAATGCGGCCTTCGGCAGCCAGCACATTTTCCCGGATGTCCAACTGTCGATTCAGTTCTTCGATCAAAGTGGTGGCTCGTGCCAATTCCGAATTGTCGATGCTGATCGACGCCGAAATCTCGTTGGCCTTCAGTGTGTCGAAGCGAGCTTCCAATTGCACGATTTGAACTTCCAGTTCCTGCTTCTTCTGCAACATCTTGTCGAGTTCTTTTTGGTTGGCGTCCAGAGCCTGCCGTCGAGCAACCAAAATCTGATCGTCGCGTCGCAGCGATTCGCGAGCTGTCTTGAAGCGAGCGAACCGCAACTCCAATTCACGGGCGACTTCCTTCGCGGTGTAGGTGTGGTTCACATACTTGAAAGTCGTGCCGCCGCTCTTGAGATCTTCGCGAAGTGCCAGGATGGCTTCTTCCTGACGACCGACATCCTTTTGCTTGCGAGCGATCTTGGTTTCGAGGCGGTCGATTTCTACTTTTTGCTCGGCAATCACATGCAGGCACTGGCGGATTTCCGGCATCAAGCCGCTCACCATCTCGCGAGCCCGTTCAATCTCGACATCCAGCGGAATTTCCGACTTCACGCAGTTTCGCACGGATGAAC
>JAQBZS010000261.1 GCA_027622115.1 Planctomycetota bacterium
GCCGTTTTCGAGTTCCATGTCGGCCAATGCCCGCTCGACGTCCGCCGCGACCGACCCGACGTCTCGACCGGCCACATTCACGAAGACATCGTTGACGCGGGCGATGTTGTAGTGCGCCACTTCACCCGGAATGTTGACTCGTTTGATGCTGGCGATGTTCGACAGCGGAATTGTGATCGGACCGGTGGGCGTGTTCAGCGACAGGGGCATATTGCGGATTTCGTCGAGCGATTTGATTTCGTTGTTCTCGTATTGGACGCCCATGAAAAAGTCGACGCCCTTCGAATCGATCCAGATCGTGGGCGAGTATCCGACGCTGGAGCCCAACGCCGTCAGAATCGTTTCGGCCACTTCCTTTTGGGAGATCCCATCCAAACCCAAGGATTCGGCACGCGCGCGATCCACTTGGATATTGAGTTGTGGATAATCCAATGACTGCGCGATCTGCACATCGACTGCGCCGTGAATGCCCTGCAGCTTGTCGACAACCTGCTGTGCGACTTCCGCACACTTCTCGATGCTGCCGGCGGAGACTTGCACGTTGATCGGGACCGGCACGCCTTCATTGAGGGCCATGTTGACGATGCCGCCGCTGACGAACAGGAACTGTTCGAGCGGGAAGTCGGCGGCGAGTTTCTCGCGCAGTGTTTTTACATACTCGCGCGTGCTGGTCGATCGGCCTTGCTGCTTCAAGTTGACGATCAGGTACGCCGTGTCCGGCCCGGAGTTCGAACTCAGGATTGTCGAGAACCCCGCACCCTTGCCAACGGGTAGGCCGATATTGGAGATCACGGTTTCCAAATCTCGCTTGGGTATCACGTCGGCGATCGCGTCTTCGATCTTCATGACGAGCGCTTCGGTGGCTTCCAGTCGCGTCCCAGGTCGAGTCTTCACGCGAATTTCAAATGTGCCCGCGTCAACGTCTGGAAACAACTCGCTACCGATTCCAGGCAGCAGGAAGCACGAACCGACCACACAGATCAGCGTGACCGCGATGACCACGACGGGCACATCGAGTGCTCGTCCCAGCAAGCGACCATAAAACGACGTGGCTCCTGAAGTCTTCACCGCTTCTCGATTCACAGTCGCGAGGTCTGCTCCAAAGCCTTGCGATTGATCGTCCGGCTGGTGCTCGATGCGAGCTAAACCCTTCGCTCGCACAAACCGAGCGCAAAACGCGGGAACCACCGTCATGGCGATGAAGTACGACGCGCCGATCGTCATCGTGGCGGCGACTGAAAGCGGCTCGAACAAGTAGCGAATCATGCCGCTCAAAAAGATCGCCGGAATGAACACGGCCAGTGTGGTAATTGTTCCGGCCAACACGGGCATGGCCACTTCCGCCGCTCCGTCGCGAGCCGCGTCGCCGGGCGATTTCCCCATTCGCAAATGACGGATCACGTTTTCCACGACGACGATCCCCGCATCGACGACCGTGCCGATCGCCAACGCGATTCCGCCGAGAGTCATGACATTGATCGTGTTGCCGCTGAGGTAAAACCCAAGTCCGCCGATCATCATCGAGAGCAGAATGACAGACACAATGGCGATCGTCGGCAACACTTGCCGCAAAAAGACCCAGACCACGATCGAAACCAGAAACGCACCGAGCCCGACTTCATAGACTAAGTTGCGCATAGCATTGCGGATATAAGCGGATTGGTCGCTCACGAGCGTGACTTCCGCGTCCTCGGCAACTTCCTTGAGGGCCTTCATCTTGGGCACTTCGGTGGCGATGCCCTCATAGATGCGATCCACGACTTCGATCGTGTTTTCGCCGGGCTCGCGCAGCAACGGGCAATACACGCTGCGTTTCCCGTTGACGCGGACGATGTTGTATTGAATGGCCGCGTCGTCCTTGGCATAGCCCACGTCGCGGATGAAGATCGTCTTGCCGTCACGCACGGCGATCGGCACGTTCTCGATGTCCTTCTCGACGGGGAGCGTGTTGATGGGATGGACGAGGTATTCCGTGTCGTTCAGCTTGGCGGAACCGCCGGCCAGCACGAGGTTCGCCTTCCGCAAGGCCTCGACCACATCCGGGGCGCTGAGATGATGCGAGCGCAGTTTCTCGGGGTCGACATAGACCATCATCTGACGGAACTTACCGCCGAACGGGTGCGGAATCTGCACGCCCTTCAGCCCACCCATTTTGTTGCGGACGGCGTAATAGCCGATCTTGTACAGCTCGGTTTCGCTGAGGCTGTCGCCACTGATCGCCGCCAGAACCACCGGCAGATTCGACGGCTCGCTTCTCAATGTAAAGGGCCACTCGATACCGGGCGGCAAGTGAAACATGTCGCTGGCTTCAAGGTTGACGATGTCGTTCATCGCCGAACTTGGGTTGGTTCCCGGTTGAAAGAACACCTTGATCACGGACGCACCGGGCACCGTCCGAGACTCCTGATGCTCGATGCGACCCGCCAACGTCAGCGCACGTTCGACGCGAGACGTCACGCTTTTCTCCATATCCATCGTGGGCAGGCCCGGATACGAGAAGAAGCTGACGACCACCGGCTTCTCGAAGTCCGGCAGGATGTCGATGGTCATCTTGGGAACCACCGCCAACCCCAACAGGCACAAGCCGATCGACAGTGCCAAGACTGCGAAGGGATTGCGGAGCGCGAATCGAACTAGGGTCATGCTCAGGCCAGACAGGAATTGAGTGAGTCGGAAAGGGGCAGGAGTCGGGTGGTTCAAAGTTCAATGCTCGCGGTTTGACGGGGCAGTTGCTCAAACGCCTTAAGCCGCGAGCATTGAACTTTGAACCACCCGACCCCCACGCCGCACGCGCACTTCGTCAATCAAAAATCGTCAATCAAAAATCGCCACCCGCTGCTCCGGCTTCAATCGTCGCGACATCGTCTCGATCACTTGCTCGTTGCCAGTCAGTCCGATGACTTGAATCTCACGACCGTCATCGTGACCGGTCTCGACATCAACGCGGACGACTTTGCCGTTGTCGGCCAGCAACAAATATCCGTGGCCGGCTTCGTCAAACCGGACGGCGGTTGCGGGGAGCACGCGAGCGCCCGGTGTCGTGGTGAGAGTGATCGTGGCCTCGCCATACATGCCCGGCAGCAGCAGGCCCTCCGTGTTGTCGATCTCCATTTCCACCGACATGGTGCGTGACACGAGATTGATCTGTTTCGCGACTCGTTTCACCTTACCCTTGATCGGCGGATCGGGCAGCGATCGCAGCTTCAGCGAGACTGCATCGCCCTCGTTAACCCACGGGGCGTCATGCTCGGGGACTTCGATGCGAACGCGCACCATGTCGACCTGCGAGATCTCGAACAGCGGCAGTCGAGGAGCTTCGGACGAGGCTTGGATGTTGCGCACGAGGTCGCCGGGATCGACGTTCCGCTGTGTCACGATCCCGGCAAACGGAGACCGCAACGTGGCGAAGTTCAGCATCACGTCCATTTCTTCGAGCGCTTTCCGAGCCACGTCGGTTTGAGCTTGTGCGGCAAGCTCGTCGGCGACGGCCACGGCTTCCCGTTCTTTTGCCACCGTCACGGCGGCAGCAGCCGCGGACTGCGCCGCAATGGCGGAATCCTTGGCGGCCTTGGCGGATTCATGCTTCTCGCGAGCTTCGTCCAGCAGACGTTCGGCGACGGATTTCGATTTGACCAGATCCTGGACCCGCATAAGTTCCGAAGTCGCCGCGTTGATCCGCGCCACCGTGGTCGCCACGTCGGCGTCGGCTTTGGCTTGGTTCGCATGCGCGGACAATACGTCGGCTTTTGCAAGTTTCACCATCGCCGCTGCCCGCGTTTCTTCCGCAAGCAACCGGCGAATGTTGGCCTGTTGTTTTTCGCGAGCCTTATCGAGATCCGGCACGCCAATCACTCCCAATTCCGTGTTTTCGGTCACGGCCTTGCCAATATCGACATTCAGTGATTTGAGATATCCGGCCACGCGCGCGTGAATCTCCGCGCGATGGTAGGCGTGAATCGTGGCGGGTTGAGTCGTGGTGCGAACGAGATCCACCGTCTTTGGCGAGACGACTTTCACGGCGGGGACTTTGGCCGGGTCGCCGGGTGCGGCTTGAGAAGGAGTTTGGCCGCAGCCCGTCAGCAACAGTGCCAAACCGCTGGCCGCAACACTGAATACCAAACTGGAAATGAGCCGCATGTGATTGCCTTTTCAGAAATAATCGATGCCAAGCGATACTTCGTGCGATGAGGGATCGGCACGTAACCTGTCGCCCTGAAAGGCAACGGCGAAACGAAGATCGAGCACATCCAGGTCCATTGGACTCGGGAGTGACCGAGGAACGAAACAGCGTCGAGGCGGCTGCACGCATTTAGGCGAGGCTACATCTTGATTTCGAATCCCTTGCGGTTTTCCCTCGCGAGGAACGAGTTTGCTTGAGCGTCACCGATGATTTCGCGCTTGGCGGGGTCCCACTTCAGTTCCCGGCCCAAACGCATCGCGATGTTCGACAGGTGGCAGATTTCGAGCATGCGGTTGTGCGACCAAACATCGGAGATCGGCTGCTTGCGAGACTTGATGGCGTCGGTGAAATTCGCGGTGTGGTTCTCTGCGACCTTGCCGCCATAAATCTCTTCGATCGCTCCTGCCGGCAGCGGATTGCCCTTCAAGTCCTCAACGGGTTTGCCCGTGATCTTGCCACGATTCACGAAGAAGCGGCCCGACGTGCCCTCGAAGAGAATGCCGTTGTCACCTTCGCTGGTGATGATCATCTCGACGTCGTTGGGCATGTCGACGCGGATTCTGAACTTGGTTGCGGCGTTGTACTGATCGCCGACCACGGGGTGTCCGTCCTTGTACTCAACCGGCAAACTGTATTCGACGGGTGCCACCTTGCTTGGCCCCGTGTCGCCGGCACCGAGCGCCCAGCATGCAATGTCGACGTGGTGAGCGCCCCAGTCCGTCAGCTTTCCGCCTGAATACTCGTGCCAATTCCGAAAGGCGTAATGGCAATTGCTGTAGAGCGGAACGCCGCCGCCGTAACCTTTTCGCATCTCCGGCAGAGCCCGATACGCAACCTTGGGTGCCGGCCCGAGCCACATGTCCCAATCGAGTTCCTTCGGAACGGTCGTCTCCGGAATCACCGGCGAGGCACTCATGCCGTTGATGCCGCAAGTCACTTTCCTCACGGTGCCGATGCGACCGTGTTTCACGAGAGCAACGGCCTGCAAGAATCGCCGCCCCGATTCGGTCCGCTGCATCGTGCCGACTTGAAAGACTCGGCCCGTCTCTTTGACAACTTTCTCGATCAGCTTTCCTTCGTTGATCGTCAGCGTGAGCGGTTTTTCGCAATAGACGTCTTTTCCGGCACGCATGGCTTCGACCGCGACCTTCGTATGCCAATGGTCCGGCGTGGCGATCATGACCGCGTCGATGTCTTTCCGATCGAGAACCTTGCGATAGTCGTTATAGGCATCTGGATTCTTGCCCTGCTTCTTTTTCACCTTGTCAACGTTTGACCCCAGTACGTTCGCATCGACGTCGGCAAGAGCTGCGAAATCGGCAAACTTGAACGATGTGCTAGTGATCGCCCAGCCCTGATTTCGAAGGCCGATCGTGGCGAAGACCGGTCGGTCATTCGCCGACTTGTACCCGAAGGCTCGGTTGGCCGAAGGCAGCAGAATGCTTGCGGCTCCGGTGGCGGCCACACCCTGAATGAACTGGCGACGCGTTGACTGGCGAGAAGTTGGCATTTGGCGAATTCCTTCTGAAGAAAACGAACGAGATTGCTCGCGGGTGAACGATACCGCAAAGCATCAGCGACTTGAACACGCTCGCCAGCCAGCGAGTGAAACCGTGACAAGAAACGTATTGCCGAGCCATCGACATCGCACCCCGGCTATATCGTCCTCGTGGCCCAGTATGAGCGGAACGGGGGTCTCGACATGGGCTTCAGCGACAGCGGCCTCGTCATGCGAAGCGGCGACCTGCCCACGGATTTCGCTCCAGTGGAACTCGGCGGGATTCTCTTGGGCCACCAGGCGGGCCGAGCGAGTGCGGAGCAGACAACGTTCTTCAAGTCCGTCGGAAACGCGGCTCAAGACATGGTGTGCGCCGCCGAAATTCTTGCGGTCGCAGAGCAGTTGGATTTGGGCCAGGTTGTCGAGTTGTGACCAAGTCGCGGTAGGTCAGGCTCTGGCTGACATTGCGAGCCATTAACACAATACCATCGAAGCTCCGTGCCGACACCTTTGTGCCATGAGTCATGAAGCGGCGTCGTGAAACTGCATCGGAAGTACAAGAATGAAATTCAATCGCCATTAGTGAAGGATGCACGTTGATCAAAGTCGCGATGTTGATCCCGACGCTGGACCGCTCGGGCGCCGAAAAGCAACTCACCCTGCTGGCGGCCGGACTGCCCAAGGACGAATTCGATGTTCACGTGCTCGCACTGACGCGTGGTGGCCCGTACGAAGCAACGCTCCGTGACGCCCAAGTGCCGGTGACCGTCTTGAATAAACGTTGGAAATTCGATCCGCTGGCACTGCGACGCCTCAAACGCTGGCTGCGAGAACATCAACCGCACATCCTGCACACCTGGCTGTTCGCGGCGAACGCTTACGGGCGACTGGCCGTCGGCAAGCGTTCAAGCACGAAAGTGATCGTGTCGGAACGCTGCGTCGATTCGTGGAAGAGCGGCTGGCAGCGGTGGCTCGATCGACATCAAATCCCCCGCACGCATCATCTCGTCGGCAACTCGAACAGCGTGGTGAACTTCTACGCTGGCTTGGGCTTTCCGCGCGAGCGAATGTCGGCGATTCCCAACGGAGTTCTCGCTCCTCAGCCACTCACGGAATCCGAACAACAGGATCGTCGCCGCGAATGGCGGATTCCTCGGGACGCCAAGCTGATCGGTTTTGCCGGCAGGCTCGCCAAACAAAAGCGAGTTCGCGATCTCGTGTGGACCATGCAACTGCTCACAAGTCTGAACGACGCCGCGTATCTGGTGGTCATGGGCGATGGTCCAGAACGAGATGATCTGGAAGCGTTTTCAAGGCACTACGGACTCGACAACAGGATTCGATTCGTCGGGCCTCAACCGGATGCGGACCGACTGCTCGGCATGTTCGACGTGTTCTGGTTGGCGAGTGATTTCGAAGGCATGTCCAACAGTCTCATGGAGGCCATGGCCGCAGGCGTCCCGTCCATTGTCAGCGACATTCCGCCCAATCGAGAACTCATCACCGACGGAGTCGAAGGCCGTTTCTTTTCGGTCGGCGATTCGACCGCGGCCTGCCGCATCACGGCGGAGATCTTGGCCGATCCGGATGTCATGCGCCGCATGGGAGATGCCGGTGCTCGCCGCGCACAAGCGGATTTCTCGATTGAGAGCATGATTGAGCGTTACGCGGAACTCTATCGCAACGTTGATTCTCAAGTTGGTTTGTTGGACGGTTAGCGCGGGTATACGCGAACATGTTCTTGTCGTGAAATCTTTTTGCCAAAAATCGCACTCCACATCTCAACGCGACGAGGCCGTTCAATGAAGCTGTCACTGTCCGTTCGAATCGCCGAAGCCGCCTGCAAGACGAAACTCAACGTTCCGTTTCAAGAACTGCTGGGGCTCGCCAAGGAACTGGGATATTCCGCCGTGTGCATGCGCGCCAGCGCGGGTGGCATCGAGTCTTCCGTCACGCAATTGCACGACATGCGCAGGGCCGTGGAAGACGCCGGCTTGTACGTGTCGATGGTGACCGCCGATGCGGACGTGCCGCTCAATAATGACGACGGACCAAACAGCCTGCGGAATATCGAGCCCAGCCTGTACGTGGCGAAAATTCTCGGCAGTGATCTGATTCGTGTGTGCCTCAAGCAAGAAAGCGATATCGAACACGCTCGGCGCGCCGCCGACATCGCCGCCGAGCACGGAATCCGGCTGGCTCATCAATGCCACACGACCACGCTGTTCGAACAGGTGGATCGGTCGCTGGAAGTGCTCGACCGCATTGGTCGCGAGAATTTCGGCCTGATTTATGAACCGGCCAATCTGATGTTGTGTGGCGAGGACTACGGCGTCGAGACCCTGCGGCGTTTTCAACCGTACCTGATGAACGTGTACGTCCAGAATCATCGAGTCGACGAGCATGGACCTGTCGAACTGGAAACGTGGTGCCTGGGGCCTCGCCGATTTCATCACATTCCGATTTGGGAAACCGGCGGCGTCGACTTTCCCGCAGTGGCGAGTGCGTTACAGGCCATCGAATACGACGGCTGCGTCACGATCCACCAAGCCTATGCGGAGATCATGGGACCGCGAGAAGCGGCCGTGGAGAGCGCGAACTATCTATTTGGGCAAAGTCACATTCATTAGCCGTTTGGGCGTTAGCCCCGGTTTTCGGGCGAAACGGCATAACCGGGGCTAACGCCCAAACGGCTAATGAACACTGAGATCGCGTCTCGTTTATTTAACCGCAGTGCCCAACGCAGCCTGCGGCCGTCAACCAAACCGTCGTAGTAGTGGGATTCGCCAGAATTCCGAACTGGGAT
>JAQBZS010000262.1 GCA_027622115.1 Planctomycetota bacterium
GGCTTGTCGGCGGCATGGATCGACGAGATCGTCGAACGGTCCAACGCACTTCATCGAGGTGAGCTGGAATGCGATGACTGGCAGGCCTCTCTCTCGCGGGTCAGGGCGCGACTTTCAGACAGGAAGCCGTTGTGAAACTTCAGGTCTGGCTGGCTGCGGACCAGGAACTTGAGGAAGCAGCCGTATGGTACGAGGAACAACGTGAGGGCCTCGGCACCGAGTTTCTCGACGAGTATGAGCGGCGGATGAAAGAGTTGCTGGCGGACCCGACTCGCTTTCCGCTACTGGAGACACTGCCCATTGACCGGTCGATCCGGCGATGTCGCCTTGCTCGATTTCCGTATGCCATTGTGTTTGAGATGCTGCCGAATGAAGTCGTCGTGTTCGCAGTGTCACACCTTCATCGAGATCCCGACCGATTGGTTCGACGCATTCGTCGCGGCCCATGACTCCTACCGCTCAAAGAGCAGCCCGAGCCGGGCATCGAATCGCAGTCGCCGGTCTCCCGTTGCGCAGACGCCGGACGCATTGAGACGAACGGGCCGCGTTCCAGCAGCAGACACCCTACGCCTTGCGTGGAACGCACCTGTGACTCGGAGCGTATTCCGTCACCGACGCTTCGCGGGTAGACTTGTTGCTTCGGGCACACAACGAAATGTCCTGCCCTCTCCCAAACGAGGCCTCGCCGATGAAGCTGACTTCAACGGGTTCGGTGCTGCTCATCTCCTGTTATGAACTCGGGCACCAGCCGATGGGAGTCGCACTGCCGTTGGGATTTCTGGAACGCGCGGGATTCACTCCGGATGCGATGGACATTGCCGTTGAAGATTTTGACGAACAAAAGGTCGCCGCCGCTTCGTTCATCGGCATCTCGGTTCCGATGCACACGGCCATGCGATTGGGTGTCCGAGTCGCCGATCGAATTCGCAAGGTGAATCCGAGTTGCCATGTTTGTTTCTATGGACTCTACGCGGCGCTCAATTCGGAATATCTGCTGGATCATGGAGCCGATTCCTGCATCGGTGGCGAATACGAAGAACCATTGGTCTCGCTCGTGGAAGCACTCGACGCACAGTCCGACGCTGCTGTTGCCGGGGTGATTCAGCGAGACCGTCCGGCGGCTCCATTTCTGCATCGGCTGGAATTCGCGCCGCCGTCACGATCGGCGCTCCCCACGCTCGACAAATACGCGCACTTGGAACAAAACGGCGTTTGCCGACCGGCGGGTTATGTCGAAGCCAGCCGCGGTTGTCTTCATCTGTGTACGCATTGCCCGATCCCACCGGTTTATGGAGGCCGCTTCTTCGCGATCCCGCAAGACATCGTGCTGAACGACATTCGGCAGCAAGTCTTCAATGGGGCCACGCACATCACGTTTGGCGATCCGGACTTCTTGAATGGTCCGAAGCACTCGCTGAATGTCGTGCGAGCTATGCACGAAGAATTCCCCGAGTTGACATTCGACTTCACGGCCAAGATCGAACACCTGTTGAAGCGAGGTCAAGACTTACCGGAATTCGGTAAGTGCGGTTGCATGTTCATCATTTCGGCCGTCGAATCCCTGAGTGAGAAGGTGCTGGGGATCCTGGCCAAGGAACACACTCGCGACGACTTTCGCGCGGCACTCGAATTCTGCAAAGTCGCCGGCATTCCACTGCGACCAACTTGGGTGGCGTTTACACCGTGGACCACAATCGACGATTACCTCGAAATGCTGGAGTTTGTCGAATCCAACGGCCTGATCGATCACGTCGATCCCGTGCAATTTACGATTCGCTTGCTGATCCCGCCCGGCTCCTTGCTGGCCGACCATCCAGCCACGCGTCCGTATCGCGGAGAACTCGACGAAGCCGCGTTTACGTTTCGCTGGGATCATCCGGATCCGCGAATGGACCAGTTGCACAAGGATGTGTCGAAGCTGGTCGCCGAGGCGGTTGAAGCGGAAGAAGATTCGGGCGTGACGTTTTATCGACTGCTGGAGTTGGCTCGCGGGCAGCAGCCGATGTCGACCGTTTGCAGCCTGACGCCGGACCGGCGGAGGGCTCCCAGACTCACCGAATCCTGGTTCTGCTGAGCGGAACCGACCGAGGGTCAGTTGGACCCTCTTGCTTGAATGAGTCGCGTCGCATCGAACTTGGAGAGAAACTCGCTGAGTGAATCGGACATTGAGCCGAAATAGCTGCTGGAAAGTGCTTCGACGGGGGTTCTATACTGGCTGTTGTCGGCAAACTGCTGTTTTTCTCGGGCTCGTGATGCCCTTCGAGGAAATTGACAGCCACCGCCGCCCAAGTCGATGAGTCTTACGGAATTCGAACCTCAAAGGCGGCGTTGCCGAAAGCTATGAAGAAAGTGGTCTTGGGAGCGACAGGCGTTGCAGGACTGGTCGCGTTGGCTTCGGTCCTCGATTTGGCGTTGGGGATCCCGTTTCAACGCCAGATCTTGATGGACGTGATGTTTCTCGTCAGCGCCGGAATCGTGATGTACATGGGTTGGGATTCGTACAAGGATCTGACCTGATTCGTCGCGCGGTGCCTGAGAGTAGCGCCGCCGTTCCTAGAAGCTATCTGAAATGGGGGTCTGCCCCTGTTTAGCGAGGCCTCCAAAGGGTCAGACCCCTTTTCAGATAGCTTTTAGCCCGGATTGTTTATTTGCCGTATTGGCGCGAGCCACGGTTTCGGTCGAACGTGGGAAAACCGGGGCGATCGCCCAAACGGCTCAATTCATTCTCAATTCTCATTCAGCGTTTTACGTCATGGAGCGACTGTTCGGATTTCTCAACATCAACAAGCCAAGTGGGCTGTCGTCGCGTGAAGTTGTCAATCCCGTTCAGCGGCTGATCCGCCCCACGAAAGTCGGCCATTCGGGAACGCTGGATCCAATGGCTGAAGGGGTGCTCGTGTTGTGCGTGGGTCCGGCCACTCGGTTGACGGACTTGGTGCATCGCCATCCCAAGTCCTACCGCGCAACATTTCGCTTCGGATGTCGCAGTGACACGGACGATGCCACCGGAACCATCGAGGAATTACCGGTCACGGAGCCAGTTTCGGGCGAACGATTGCAAGCGGCCCTCAAGCCCTTCGTGGGCGAGATTGAGCAACGACCGCCCGCGTTTTCCGCCGTACACGTGGGCGGGCATCGAGCCTATCGACTCGCGCGGCGAGGTCTCGAAATCAAGATCAAACCGCGTCGCGTCGTCGTGCATGCGATCGAAGTTGTCGATTACGCGTTTCCCGAAGTGGTGCTCAACATCGAATGCGGATCGGGAACGTACATCCGCGCGATCGGTCGAGACCTGGGCGAAGTCCTCGGCTGCGGCGCGATGATGACGGCTTTGACGCGCACGTCGGTCGGACCGTTTGACCTGGCGGACTCGATCGACTTGGATTCGCTGGTCGATGAGGCGAGCGTGAAGCAGTCCATTCGACCGGCAGCACAGGTGATTACGGGTTTCCGATTCATCACTTGCACGCCGGAAGAACAAGACCACTTATGTCACGGGCGACGAATCCCAGTTCAGGAACATTGGGAAATCCCGCCATCGTGTACCGACTCGAACCAAGCCATTCCCGTCGTTACGGCTCAGAACGAGTTTGTGTGTCTCGCTCGAATCGTCGGCGGCAAGGAATTGGCTCCGGCCCAAGTGTTTCTAAGAGCCCTCAACGAGACGTAACTTTGACTTCGTCCCGCGAAAGCAACCGCGTCGCTTCCTTGATCACGAAATCCGGGTTGTTGAACGGTTCGTAGCTGACATCGTGCCAACGCACGAGACCGTTGCCGTCGATCAGAAAAGTGCCGTGCAACGGTTTCTTCTCGAAGTCGTCGTGGGCGCGGTACTTCTTGAACACGTTCAAGTCGGAATCCGAAAGCAGCGGAAACGGGAAGGTTCCCTTCTTGTAATTCTCGTGCGAGATTTTCAAATCCTCTTCGTTGTCGGTGCTGATTGCCACGATCGAAATCCCGACCGCCTTGAATTCCGATGCCTTCGGCGCAAACGCCTGTAACTGCTCGGCACAGTGCAAACAGCCATAACCCAGATAGAAAATGACGACCAGTGGCTTCCCGCGATAATCCGCCAAACTCACGCTTTTCTGATTCACATCCTTCAAAGTCCAGGACTCCGCCGCGGTCGGATGCCAGCGAAACGGTCCCAAGTCATCATGTTTGGGACGGTCTCCAATGTCCTTGGGAATTTCACGAGCGATTCGCCAATCGGCCGGATACCCAAACGCTTTGGCGATTGGAGCCAAGCGAGCCAATTGCGGGGCATTCAAATCGGCCGTGGCGGCCACTTTGCGTAGCTCGGCGAACGATTTCTTCGCTTCGTCTTTCTTGTCCAGCTTCCATAGCAATTCGACCAACTCGGCGATCGGAAGCACTTGATGGGTGGATCGCGGCAATTCGTCGCGAAGTGCTTTTTCGGCTCCAGCCGCGTCACCGTTGAGACGTTGCAAATCCGCCAAGTACGACTTGCTGATGCCACCGGCTTTCTTGAACAGGTCGAGGGCTTCCTTGTACTTCTTGTCGTTCGCCGCGACGTAGCCGTTTAGCTCATGAACCGACCGTTCCAGATTACTGACCTTGGCAGCGAAGGGACGCTTCGCGGCGTCGACCGCTTGCTTGATCTGCTTGTCGTTCTTCTTTTCTTTCTTGGCTTTCTCGGTTGCAGTGTCGGCAGCCTTGTCGCGTTTCTCCGTTTCAGACTTCAACAGTGCTTCCAACGCCGCAAGCTGCTTTGATCCTTCGTCGGCTTTCCCGATGCGGAATTGTGCTCGACCCAAATAACGCAGTCGCTTGACCTGTTCATCGAAGTCGTCCGTCGGTTCGAGATACATGGTGTCGGTGAGCCGAATCAATTCGTCCCACAATTCGAAGTCGGTCAGCGTTTGGAACAGCCGCAATCGCCCGTAATAAGTGCTGCTGCCTCGGCGGCTGGACATGTTGTATTTCGGATGCCGCGGCAACTCGATCATGTTCTTTGCCAGTTCAACGGCATCGTGCATGCGCCCGAGGTAATTCAAGTTCCGAATCAACCATTCGTTGTTATGCGCGAAGTTGTGGATCCGGTCGGGCAGGACCCCGTCACGAATCATGTGAGCATGATCGACTCGGGCGGACGCTTCCTGTTGCCACGCCGCATCTTCGTAGCGTTTCAGCTTCGAGTAAGTATGTCCCGGCATGTGCCACATATGGGCAATGCCCGGAGCGGACTGCCCGCAGCGAGCGGCCGAGTTCAACGCCTTCTTCGATTTCGTTGTATCCAGGTCCCACATGTGGATGCGGAAGTGATGGCACGGGTGCAGCGGATTGACGGCGAGAATCTCGTTGAACAGGGCGTCCATCGCGAGGTAACTGTTGAGCGGAGTGGACGAACGGTCGAGCCAGAGTTGCAATCCGAGAAATGCTTTGGCTTCGATGTCATCGGGATACTTCATCACGATCTGTTCGAAGGACTGCGCGAATTTGGCACCGCGTTTCTTATCCTTCGTGTCCTTGATGTACGCGTCGAGTCCATCGATATACATGATTTCGCGATCGGTCAGTCCGGTTTTGCGTTTGACGGCCTCCGCCATGAACGCTGGCCCACGTTTCGAATTCGACTTATTGACCATCGCCATCCCCCAATACGCCATCGCACAATCCGGATCGATGGCGGCGGCCTGGCGGAATGAACGTTCGGCCTCGAAGTACCAGAATCCGAAAATCTGACCCACGCCTTGTTCGATAAACTTGCGGGCGAGTGGTTTCTTCGTGGTCACCGGAAAGTCGATCTTGCCGGTCGAATTCATCAAGTAGGCCTGTTGCCGAGCCCCTTCGTTGAAGGCTTCACCGTGCGATGAGTGGCCGGCGAGCAACTCTTCTTCACCCTTTTTCATGGGATCGGTCGCGGCCGCCGACTTGGGTTTTTCTTCCGGCTTGGCGGTGGGCGTGCTGGCGGTGGGCGCGCTGGCGGTGGGCGCGCTGGCGGTGGGCGCACCGGCGGCCTTCTTTTCTTCCGGCTTCGTCGCGGGTTTCGCGTTGACTTTTTCGGGTATTGGTTGGGAAGCAGGTTTGTCTGCCGCAGGTTTGTCTGCCGCGGCAGATTGTTTGGCCGGGATCTTTGTGGCGGGAGTCACCTTTGCTTCTTGGGCAGTGGTCCGCGAAATCAAAACCAGAAACACCAAGGCGGCAACGAGAGGAACGCGTGTCATGAGACGATCCTGATAAATGGACGAATCGACGATCCGTTTGTTGAATGTCATTCCGCCATCCCTGGCATCCGCATCGGCATCCCCAATGCCGATTTTGTCCCACGGCCCCAAAACCGCGAGGATGATTAGACGGGCTTGCCGTCACAGACTCACAGTGGCGGCGCTGGCCGCGACTTTCAAGCCCAGAGCCCTGAAGATAACGCTCGCCAAGCAATTCCGTCCGTTCGGACCGTCAGAGTTTCCGTGACCATTGCGTTCGCGAATCCGTCGAGCGTCAATCAAACAAAGGCGGCTCGGTGGGATAGGGTGTTAATAATTCGCTCTTGATTGCTGCATTTTTTTAGTTGGACTGCGCCACTTCGGCGTGAACGTCGCTCGTTTAACTTAACCGCACGCCGTAGTAGGCACGCGCGTTTGTGGACATCTCGCGGTCGAACTACCAAGAACTGATGAGACGCGTTTTCACTCCTCAAACGCGCGTGCCTACGGCGTGCGGTTAAACGACGCACCTCGACCGCAACCGTGAGCCGTGACGCGTAAGCGTCCGGGCACCGAACTGTTCCCGAGGCCTTACGGCCAACGGCTCACCCACGAATCCCACAACTCTCGGACTATTCGGCGAGCGCTGTCGGCTCAGAAATTGCGCGAAGACTCAGCGGATGAACGCCATGTAATAAAACGTCAATCCGGTGATCGACGTCAGCACGATGTCGATCGTGGAAATCCACGCCAATCGGCGATGCAACGGGCTGTGCGGCCCAGGAAACGGCGGGTTGGAAAACCGTTTGAGCGCCAGGACGAGCGTGATGCCCCACAACACCGGCGTCGTGATTGCAAACACCAAATGCACCCACAACAGCTTGCGGACAAACTGAAACTGTTCGTCGGTGAGTGGTACGTCGCGTTTCTGAACAACATTCTCCCAGCCGCCCTGAATCCATTGCATGTCGACTTCGAATGCAGTCACGGCCAAGAACAGCACGACGCCCAAGCTGACCTGCAGGTTGCGGTGCAGCGAGTAATTGAAGGTGAACTTGACGACGTAGATGCTGTACAGAATCGCCGGCACGATCAGGACCAGCGACACCACGACCGCGTCCAGCATGAACGACGTCTTGAAACCCAGGAACCCGTCAGACATCTTGACCTCGAATATGGACCGCGACTTCGCGGGTGAACCACCGCAGAAACGTTAGCCGCATCGGCGCGCGGATGTTCGAGCAAGTGTGGCGTGGTCCGCAAGCGTGATTTCGAGCCGCGATCTATTCGACGTACACGAATTCGTTCGAATTCAACAACGCGTGGCACAAGTTGATAATGCCGACTCCCGTGTTCACGTCATTGGGCCAAACAACCGTGGCCTGGCCCGCAAGCACTTTCGAATTCGACCGACCGGACAACTCGGCCTGTGAAGCAATGAATTCTCGGGACAATGTGATCTCTTCCGCATCCGGCATCCGGGCGACGGTCTCACGAAAGATTCGGCGAATCACCACGTCGAGATCGGCATCCCCAGCCACGTCTTTCGTGACGCGTGCGGCAAACTCGCCAGCGTATTGCAGAACCATCTCGCTGTTGAGCAAGAGCAGTGATTGCGGTGCCACCGTGGTCTCCGCTCGACGCGCACAGCTTTCGTGCATGTCCGGAAAATCGAACGCCTTCAACATCGGATACGGCAAGTTCCGCTTGGCGAAAATGTAGACCGACCGACGCCCGTGTTCGCGCGTGTCTTTCGAGACGGTCCACTTTTCGCGGCTGTTGAAGTTCGGCGGCAGCGGTGGATAAACGCCTGGTCCATACATTTTTTGATGCAATCCGCCAGACATCGCCAACAACGAATCTCGAATCGACTCGGCCGACAAGCGTTGACGCGGAAAGTGGTGATACAAGTGGTTGTCCGGATCAACGATCGGCTCGTTCGAACTTGATGCGTTTGCGGCCAGAGTCAACGCGGACTGTCGATAGGTCGAAGAGTTCATGATCAGCCGATGCAGCGTTTTGATGCTCCACCCGGACCGCACAAACTCGTCGGCGAGATAATCCAACAACTCGGGATGCGTAGGTGGCTGCCCCTGTGTACCGAAATCGTTGGCGTTGCTCACCAGGCCTTTGCCGAAGTGCTTCTGCCACACGCGATTGACGATCACCCGCGCCGTCAGCGGGTTGTCCCGAGAGGTCAGCCATTGTGCCAAGGCCGTGCGACGACCGGACGTTCCAATCCGCGGCGGTTCCGGTTTCGCGATTCGGCTCGAGATTCGAACCAGTGCGCTGGGAAAACTCGGC
>JAQBZS010000263.1 GCA_027622115.1 Planctomycetota bacterium
ATGGGCTATTCGGCGGGGGGAGACGGTGTGTATCAGCTCGCGCCGCGGATGGCCGATCGTTGGGCTGCTGCCTCGATGATGGCCGGACACCCCAACGAGGCGTCGCCGCTGGGACTGCGAAACATCGGTTTCACAATCCACGTCGGTGGACGTGATTCCGCCTACAACCGCAATCGAGTCGCGGCGGATTGGCAGAAGCAACTGGAGGTGCTCAAGAAAGCGGACGAAACCGGTTATCGGCATTTGGTCAAAATCCACGCCGACAAAGGGCACTGGATGGATCGCCAAGATGCGGTTGCCGTGCCTTGGATGGCCGGATTCACGCGTACGCCGCTGCCGGATCGCGTCGTCTGGCGGCAGGACGATGTGACGCACACCAGGTTCTATTGGCTGGCTGTCTCAGCCGAACACGCCAAACGCGGTGCGGAAATTGTTGCGCGTCGCAGCAAGCAGGAAATCACGATTGAGAAGTGCAGCGTGCCCAAAGTGACGTTGTTGCTGACCGACCAACTCGTGGACTTGGACCAGGATGTCTCGGTTCGATTTCATGACAAACAAATCTTCAAGGGTAGGGCTCATCGTACGATCCGGCACATCGCGGAAACGACGCTCGATCGAGGCGACCCGGAGATGGTCTTTTCAGCGACGATCGACTTGGAATTGCCGTGATCAACGCGTCGCTCGACGCTCGGTGGTTCCGAAGAAGAAGTGTGATTCCGATGGGATTGAAGCTACGATGAACCTGGGAATTGAAACGGGTTTTGAAGTCCTTTGAGCAGGTAACGGGTATGTCGCAAGCCGTGCTAACCGATGTGTTTATGACACCGGAGCAATACTACCTAGCCGCCGTTGAATACGAGCGAAACCTAACGCTGGAAGACATCATGGAGTCCGTGAGGCAGTCCGACCAACGCGTGCCGTTCATGGGCCTGCGGGTCCTGGAAGAGATTCATCCGGAACTTGGTGTCTACAACGAACTGCTGGTGCAATTTGTGTTCAACGACAAACTTGGCCAAGTCGTACCGGACAACATGCTGGTGTTGCACGTGGATGAAAACAGAGCGAATCGCAAGAGCTATCCCGTGGAACACGAACGAGAAACGCCCTTCTTGGTCGCGGAATACGTCTCGGATTCAAACCCGTCGAAGGACCGCGAGGGTGGCAAGTCGTATGCGAAGTACGAACAGCAACTGCAAGTCCCGTATTACTTGATTCATGACGCAGACGCAGAAGTACCGCTGAAAGTGCTGCAGCACAACGGATCCGCGTATGACCTCGTGCTCGCCAATGATCAGGGCCGGTTTCCAGTGCCCGAGCTTGACTTGGAAATCGCGTTGAAAGGAGATCTGATCCGGTACTGGCACAAAGGGGAACTCCTGCCGATCCCACAGGAAGTTGCCGAGTTGCTCGCGGAACGAGACAGAACGATCGCCGAGACGAGCGATCAACTCGCCGAAAAAGACCAACAGCTCGCACAAACAGCCGATCAGCTCGCCGAAAAAGATCAACAACTCGCACAGACGAATCAACAGTTGCTTGAACAAGCGGCGTTTGCCGCCAAATTGCAGGAATCCATCGGTTGGGCCGTTCAGCAAAATCGGCACGAGATTCTCGCCGAACTCTCGGGTGCCAAGACCGTCGAGGAACTGGACGGCATCATGCAACGATTGGGCGCTTCCGGTGATCCGTCGGCATGAGCGATTCATTCACGGAAGGCGTGCAGCGGGTTCTCGCTCAAGCCGCCAAAATCGCCCATGCCGACGCCGCTGATCACGTCCATGCACGCCACCTGTTGTGGTCATTGGTTCTCGACGAAACCGTCGCCACACGGATCCTCGTTGAACACAACGTGGACTCGACTCGTCTTGAGTCACGATTACCGGTGACTCGAAGCGTCACGGCGAACACAGAAGTCTCAGCGAGTCCCAAGGGCGATAGCGACGAAGTTCAACGCGTTCTCGATCGCGCGCGCTTCGCGGCTCGGAAATCGGACGAGCTTCAAGTCACCACGCAGCATTTGCTGTTCGCATTGGTCTCCGTGCCCTCGGAAGTTTCGCCCATTTTTGCCGAAGCCGGTCTGGAAGCATCGTCGATCGCCGAATTGATTTTCGAACCAGAAGCCGAACCGCTCGAAGTCGACATCGATTGGGACGAAGCGAGCGGGATCGAAGCAACTCAACCGACGCAAGGTCAATCGGAGTTCGATGCCGTACTGCGGGTGCTGGACGCTGCTTGGAACCGTTTGCGAGAAGGCTTGCGAGTCGTGGAAGACTACGTGCGATTTATCCTCGACAACGCACCGCTGACTCGCGAACTCAAGTCGATTCGCCACGAATTGACGAGTGCCGTGACTCGCGGGCTCGATTGCGAGCGTTTGCTGCGTTCGCGCGATACCACCCACGACGTCGGCACCAGCATTTCTACGACCGCCGAATTCACGCGAACCGGTGTTGCGGATGTTGTGCGAGCCAATCTCAGCCGCGTCCAAGAATCGCTGCGAACGCTCGAAGAATTCAGCAAGACGCTCAACACAGACTTGGCTCGGACGTTCGAGGCCGTGCGGTATCGCGTTTATGAGTTTGAACGGTCGCTGCTGTTGGATACCGACACAGCGCTCGTTGCGCGACCGGGACTCGATGAGCGTCCGCTCTATCTCTTGGTGACGACCGCTTTGTGCCGACAGCCGATCGAAGCGGTCGTTCGGGACGCGATCGAAGGCGGAGTCTCGATCGTGCAACTTCGCGAGAAACTGATGCCCGACCCGGAGATCGTGAAACTCGGTCGGACCATCCGCGAGATCACTCGCGAGTCCGGTGCCGTATTCATCATGAATGATCGCCCCGATCTGGCGGTCCTCACCGAAGCCGACGGCGTGCATGTGGGGCAAGACGAACTCTCGGTTGCGGACGCGCGACGCATCGTCGGAACAAACTGCTTGGTCGGTGTGTCGACGCACTCGATCGCACAAGCTCGCAAGGCAGTTGACGACGGCGCGGACTACATCGGAGTCGGACCGGTGTTCGAGTCGGGTACGAAAGCGTTCGACGAGTTTGCCGGGTTGGAATTCGTTCGCGAAGTGGCTGTGAAGATTGACATCCCATGGTTCGCGATCGGCGGAATTGACTCTGAACGCGTCGGGGAAGTGATCAACGCCGGTGGACATTGCGTGGCCGTGAGTGGCGCGATCTGTCGAGCCGAGCAACCCCGCGAGGCCGCGCGGGCAATCCGCCAAAAGCTCGTTCGCGACTGAATCCTCGACTCGAAGCTTCGTCCTGACGTTGCACAGTTTGGTTGGATCTGCGAGTGCCCCCTGAACCCTGAACCCTGAACCCTAAAACCTCTTTCCATCGCGTTGAATTGCCCGCGATTCGTGTCTACAACGCCACCGACATCCCGAACCGGCTGCACCAAGGAGATTCCACATGCGACGCCGCTCACTGCTGACATTCGTGCTGACCGTTTGCTGGACGGCGTTCGCTTCCAGTGCCGAACGAAACATCATCTTTTTCATTACGGATGACGAAAGCCCGACGCTCGGTTGCTACGGCGATCCGTGTGCCGTCACGCCGAATATCGACGAAGTCGCCAAAGACGGCGCGATCTTCCGCAACGCTTTCGCGACAACCGCCAGTTGCAGTGCCAGTCGCTCGGTGGTGTTGTCCGGCTTGCACAACCATCGCAATGGTCAATTCGGGCATCAGCACGCGTATCACAAGTTCGCGTCATTCCACAACGTGGTAAGCCTCGCCATGCCGCGCGTCATCCAGCGAGCCGGTTATCGCACGGCGCAAATCGGCAAGTACCACGTCGCTCCCGAATCCGTGTATCATTTCGAGACCTACCTGAAAGGCGATACTCGCAACGCCGTCCAGATGGCGAACCAGTGTCGCGGTTTCATCACCGATACCTCGGACGATCGCCCGTTCTTCTTGTACTTCGCCACCAGCGATCCACATCGCGGCGGCGGAAGAGACGAAACGTCGGAGCAAGAACTCAAGCCCGATCTATTCGGCAACAAACGTAAAGGCGGATCGCACCCCGGCGTCAAGGAAGTCATCTACGAGCCGTCCAACGTGACGGTGCCGCCGTTCCTGCCGGATACCATCGAGACCCGCGAGGAACTCGCGCAGTACTACCAGTCGTGCTCGCGAATCGATCAGGGCGTGGGTCGGTTGGTCGAAATCCTTAAGGCTGCAAACTTGTATGACAAGACGCTGATCGTGTTTACGTCCGACCACGGCATGGCGTTTTCCGGCGGCAAGACCACTGTGTATGAAGGCGGTTTGCGAGTCCCCTTCGTGGTCCGCAATCCTTACGAAAAGCATCGGGGCGTGGTTTCAAAAGCCATGATCAGCCACATCGACATTACGCCGTCGTTATTGGACTTCGCGCACGGCTTGGACCCCAAAACCAACGGGCCGAAAGATATTCTCGACGCCGACAAGTTCTGGCGCGAACGGGGCGAGAACCTCAAGGAGAATCGCGGCAACGGCTTCACTCACTATCATGGCAAGTCATGCATTCCGATCCTTGGCCAACCGAACGCCGAGCACTGGGAAACCGTGTTCGCGTCGCACACATTTCACGAGATCCAGATGTACTACCCCATGCGAGTCGTCCGCGACAAGAAATATAAGCTGATCTGGAACATCGCGCACGGCTTGCCGTACGCCTTCGCGTCGGACTTATGGGCGGCGTCGAGTTGGCAGGCTCAGTTTCGCAAGGGCCAGGATGCCAACTACGGGCTGAAGACGGTTCGTCAATACATCCATCGCCCAAAGTTTGAACTCTACGACATCGCCAACGACCCGAACGAAAGCAAGAACCTGGCGGGCGACCCGAAATTCGCAACGGTCCTTAAGACGTATCAGACGACTCTTAAGGACTATCAGCGGAAGATGGAAGACCCGTGGATCATGAAGTGGGATTACGAGTAATCGAAGGATTGAATCATCGGCGCGGATATGCCGAGTCATTATGTGTCCTGCGATCAATCAACATGTCTGAATGGGATTCTCAATCCAATGCCAAGCTGATGCGCAGCGCGGTATCGACGCTTGCCATCAAGTCGTTCGGAACCGAGCCCGGTCGTCTTGTAATGCGGGACAGGTCGATGGTTCGCACACGGGCACAATTGGCCAGACTTCGTTTCGAGAGCCCGCCAGTGCCTCGCGGGATCTCGACGCAAAATGGAAACTCTGCTGATCGGGAATTCCAACCTGTCACCGCCACCACGATTGTTGTCGGCGAAAACTGGTTGCCGACGTCATTCTGTATCACAACGACCGGTCGCGACTTTGCGATTTCTCGTCCGAGCACCGGATCAAAATCCACTTGAACGATGTCACCTCGTTTGATTTCCACCATCCACTCCCTTGCCGGACTTTTGAACGGCTCGCTTGGTTCTGGATGCCCGCCGGTTTGGCTGCCGCTTGGCCGATTCGTCCGAATACACCCGATCCCACGGCTTGGCCGAGGCGGGATCCCACTCAGCAACTTCAGCCTGCAACTGGTCCCCCATGGCTCGATATGCAAGCTCCAACTGTCGGTCCAATTCCTGGGCTTCGACGCGTCGAGCCAGGTCTTGAATCGCTTCGGACATCACCGTGGACATATTCCGGTGCGTGCTTCGTGCGTATTCCGAAATGAATTCCTTGACGGCTATCGGAATCGTGATGTTGACCCGTACGGTCTCGATTGACAATTCTGGACTCCTGACTTTGCTGCAAGATTTGAGATCTCCGATTGGTAACGGAACGCGCATCATTATCGTACATCACGCAGCGATGGTCACGAGTGATGTTACGTCGTCGGTTCGCCTAGGTCAGCTTTGCGCGCCGGCAGATCTGGTCGTGGACGTGAATCGCGGTAATCTTTGATTCCGATAATCTACGAAAGTTTGCGGTGCCCGATCATGTCCCCAACCACCGATCAATCCAGTCAAACACTTCCTGATACCAGCGAATCGAGTTGTGAGGTTTCAGCACCCAGTGGTTCTCATCCGGGAAATGGACGAGACGTGACGGCACCCCTTTGGCCTGCAACACTCCGTAGCATTCGAGACCTTGCGTCACCGGGACCCGGTAGTCCTGTTCGCCGTGGATCACAAGCATCGGCGTCGCCATGTTTTCCGCGAATCGAGCTGGATTGCAGTCGTCAATGGCCTCCAATCCGCTCCAAGGCTCGCCACCGAAGCAACGTTCACGCCCCTGCGTAGCGTCGCTGGCGTACATCGATAGCGTGTTATAGACGCCGGCGTGATTGACGAGGCAGCGAAAGCGGTCGGTATGCCCGGCCATCCAAGACATGATGTATCCGCCGTACGACCCGCCGGCCGCCGCCATGCGGTTACCGTCGACCAAACCACTGTCGATCAAATGATCGGTGATGGCCATCACGTCCTCGAACGGTCGCTTCGACCACTCCCCCTGAATCCGCTGCGCAAAGTCATGACCCCAGGATGTCGAGCCTTGGAAATTCGGAAACGCGACGACGTAGCCGGGCGACGCGAAAAGCTGAGCATTCCAGCGAAAATGAAACTCGTCGCCCCACACTCCATGCGGACCGCCATGCACGACATTGATAAACGGTGCCGGTGTCTCCGCCCGATGTCCCGGCGGCAAGATCACAAACGACTGCACGGTTTCCCCCGCGGAACCCGTGCATTCAATCTCGCGAACTTCGCCCATCGCGATACCCGACATCGCTTCTTCGGTGAATCGAGTGATTCGCGAGTGCGCAGCGGCGGTTGAGTTGCAAAAGACTTCTGGAGGCTGCTGAAACGATTGCCATGTGTAGTAGACGCAGCCATCATCGGCGACATGCGGCGATCCAATACTCCCGCCTGTCGCGATTTGATTTGGCACACGCTCGTCTGGTGCGAGAGAGTACAAATGAGTGCGGGCGGCCTTCTCGGCCACGAAAACGAGTTCGCCGTGTGGGGCAAATTCCCACGAGGCCGGCGACTGATCCCATGCGTCGCACCAAGCCTCGTGCGTACCGCTCGCCCTTTCATAGCGATGCAGGCGTGCCCGATCGGCGTAGAAGTAGCGATCTTCCTTGCGGCCGTAGACGACCACCTTTCCGTCCGGCGAATAACGCGGACGCACGCAGTCGGCCGGTGCATCGGGGGTCAGGCAATCAAGTCCGCCGCCGTCGAGACTCACTCGAAAGATCCGCGACTCGACTTCGCGGAGTTCTTCATTCATGACGAGCCCGGCGAACGCCAATTCTCGCCCATCGGGCGCAATGTCGAATTGACCTATCGGTGACATAAAATCGAGCCATGCCGTCGAATTCGGAGTGAGATCCCGGCACTCGCCCGTTGCGAGATCAAACTGGAAGAAATGGGGCACCTCGTCGCCGGTCAACCACTGATCCCAGTATCGAAACAGCCGCTTTTCGGTGGCATGAACCTTGACCGGGTCTGCCTCTCTGCGTGCCAATTCGGCCCGAGTTTCGTCAACAGTCAAGTGACCGACAATCAGCTTCGAGACGACCACCAAACCGGAACCATCAGGAAGCCAGCGTACGTCGCTCACGCCCAAGGGGAAGTCGTATAAGGGCTCCGGTTCGCCCCCGTCGAACGACAACAGTTGCAATTGCGGCCGCGCCGTTTGGACATCTCGCGGCGTGGTGGTGTATGCCAGTCGGGGACCATTGGGGGACCATGCAGGGACGCCGGCACAAGTCCGTTCGCCGGTCAAAGCACGACTGCCCGAACCGTCTGCGTTCACCAGCCATAACCGAGTAAGTTTCGAACGCGCGGCACCCGGCCAAGTCGTCACTGGGACAACAAGCTGCTTCCCGCCCGGGGCACAAACCGGCGCGCCGACTCGAGGGATCTGCCACAAATCGCCGGTCGTGAAATTTCGCTTTCCCGGAATCTCCGCATGCACACACCGCCCCACTCCACCGTTGTCTGCCATTGCCTCGTCCCTTCTGTCTATAACGCTCGACCTCGATTTCAGAACCGCTCCGACTTCTTCAAAGGATGAACGATAAAGGCGGAAGGATGAACCAGCCATTCTTCATTTATAACATCGACACGGAGCAACATGCGGTCGAAGTTGTGGCAGTGGGCGTGAAAGATCATAAGCGCCTGTTCATCGGCGGTGAGGAGATTCAATTGTGAAAAACGTAGATCTGAACGAGGCAACCGCTGAAGCGCGGGAATGGGTGCAGCAAGCGGCGGCGGAACCGATCCTTCTAAGAGACGATGAAGGTCGAACGTTCTTGCTGGCGGAATTGAACGACGCCGATGCCGAGGCGATGGCTTTGGAAGAGAATCCACAATTGCCCGAAATCATCCAACGTTCTCGTACCCGGGCCGAAAGAGAGGGATCTTCCGTTTCTGGGTGTAGGACGGGCACTCCACTCCTGCCCGTCACAGGTCGACGGGCAGGA
>JAQBZS010000264.1 GCA_027622115.1 Planctomycetota bacterium
GGCCGGTGCCCGCTGCGCTCGAAAACTCGCTTGTTTCAAGCTCGACTCTCGCTTGTTTAAGGACTAGCTCCCTGTTTCTATTCGTCGACTCTTGAAGCGGTAGCGTTCGCGTGGAACGCCGAATTTCGACGTGTAAGCCGCCGCCGACTACCAAAACCGCAATATGCTCACCAAGATCGGCGATGAATGGCTGCTAGAACCTCGCTCCACGCATGCCTAGGATTATTGGCCTACTCGTCACTCGTTAGAGGCACTGCCGTGTCTGCGTTATCGGAAACGGACAACGTTGAACGCTTACGTTTGACACGATCACGATCCCCGACAAACTCGAATATGGCCTGCTCAACAGCGTCCCCAAGCCTTCGAGTCGACAAACGAACGACGCGGGTGTAACCGCCTTCGCGATCGACGAATCGTTCGCCCAATTCGTCAAACAAAATCTTCAACGCCTTTTGATCACGCAATAATGCAAAAGCACGCCGTCGTAGCGCTATTGCAGAAGCTATTGCCTGATTCCAATCCGTCCATGACGCAGAGCCTCGCCAACTCTTCCACTCCGCCGAGTTCCGATCAGCGTCGATCGCTAAGCCTGCCGGCTCTTCCGTTTCTGGGTGCAGGTGTGGATATTGCGATGGCGTAAGACCGCGGGTTTGCTGTAGGCTCCGACTCGATGTAAGTGTTGAGGCCAGCCAGGGAGGGCATCATGGCAGTCGTCGAGTTGGAATTGGATATTCCCGAGCGGATTCGCGTTCGAGGATGTGAACGTATTGAAGACGGACATGCTTTGGAAGTCGAATGGGATCATCCCATCGAGATCGGTTATGGTCACAAAGTCCAGGTGATTCGGGATCTCGACATTCAAGGCAAGCCGGCGTTTTTCGTCTATCAGCCACCTTATCACCGCTGCCGCTGCGGCCGTCGACAGTGGTTGATACCGCCTTTCAAACGCAAGCACACCACCGTGACGCTGCGCTTTGAGGAACACGTGCTGTGGTCGTTGATCGCCTCGACCGAAGAAGACGTCGCGCGACGCCTGGGCATCAGCGCCGAAATGGTGCGTCAGATCATCAATCACCAACTCAAGGATGAACGCCACATTGACCCTGACCGCGTCATTACGGATGTCGGTTACGACGAAATCAGCCTCAAGAAGCGGCACAAACTCTACGTCACGATTCTGACCGACTTGACCGATCCAGAACACCCCCGGATTCTCGCGGTGGAACAGGGTCGGGACCAAGCCGCAGCCGAGAAATGCCTGAATCGGCTGAGCCCGGAGCAACGCGAACAAATCCGCACGCATCGCACGGACATGAGCGGCAGTTACATCGCCGCCGGGAAAGCACTGCTACCCAACAGCCAAAACGTCACCGACCGTTTTCACGTGGCGCAAAAACTGGGCCAGGTCGTGGACTCGGTACGTAAAAAAAACTCGAGCCTACAAGCAGACTTTGAGCACGGCGGAGCGGAAGCAATTCCGTTCGCAAATGTGGGCGTTTCGCAAGCGTCCCCAATCGCTGAGCGTCCCCGAACAAGCCGCGCTGCAAAGCTTGTTTGAGGCCATCCCCGAGTTGGAATTGGCGTATCACTTCCGCTGGGACGTGACGGCCGTTTTCGACGACGAGGATGCGGACGGTGATTCGGCGTCGGCACGGCTTGAGGAATTGCGTGAGCATCTGGATCCGGATGATGTAATGCATCAGGAGTTGCTCGGCTTTTTCACCACACACGACAACCACCGCGAGTCGATCCTAGCATATTTCGACGAGCGCAAGACAAGTGGAGTGGTCGAGGGCTTAAACAACAAAGCCCGAGTGATCACGAAACGCTGCTATGGTGTGAAGTCGGCAAAGACACTTTGGAATCGACTGTGTTTGGATGTGACTTTCGCCGCAAAGATAGTGACCTACACTGTGCAGCAGATCCACGAAATCGCCAACAGCATCCGATCCGTTTTCCTCGGGTTCTACACCTAGAAACGGAAGAGCCCGCCGATCACAACCAATCGATTACTTCGTGGAAATGAGATCAATGAAGATGCTGGGTGCTGCGGAGGTAGCTCAACCTCCATCGAGTTCGGCGAACTCAATTGGACGATCTTGACACGAGAATGTGTCGTTATGAACGCTACGGTATCTCCCGATCCGTCACACGCGAACGCGGTTGTATTGAGTTCGCTGGAACTGCGAATGGATGCCGAGCTTTGTCGAGATAAGAGTCGTTTCCCTGTGCGCCAGTCCCACAGATCTATCTCTGTTCCGCCGTCCGTTTGAGATGCGGTTAACACGACTTGGCTGTCTTGGCCCCATATCGCTTCTTTCAATTTCCCGTGCGGGATGATCTCAGTTCCCGCCGCCTGACCAGCCAAGTCGTACACCTTGGCCGGTTGATCTTCGCGGCGAACGAGGATGTATTGGCCATCTGGACTGAAGTAGGCTCGGTCGGATGGGGAATCAACGGGAATTCCGTGATGGGGGGGGGGCGGAGAAAGCGGGACGGCAGCTCGTACTACCGCACGCAGTAGGCACGCGCGTTTGAGGACACCTGAGTTGACTTGGTCGCCCCAGCAACTCAGGTGTTCTCAAACGCGCGTGCCTTCCGTGCGGTTAAACGTGACAACTCGAACTGAGCGAATCTTCACACGAATCCATCGCCACCAATTCGTGGTCGTCCTGAATTCGTGGGTGGCTCGTTGATCCAAACTGCGCAACGTCAATTGGTTCACGCAACCGCGACCGATCAAGATTGGAGCCTTCGTTCGTTGGCTCGGTAAGCTCCCGACGAAATTCCGTGGGCTCGTTTGAAGGCCGTACTGAACGCGGATGCGGACTCGTAACCCAATCGCAGCGAGACGTCTTGGATATCGATGGATCCGGCCACCAGCAATTCACAGGCACGCTTCATGCGGAATTCCGTCACGTATTGCAGTGGCGGCTTGCCCAGCAGGGCTCGAAATCTCGCGGCAAATCCGGAACGCGAAATTCCGGAACGGCTGGCGAGACCTTGAACCGTCCAAGCCAATCCCGGCTCGCGATGTATGGCCCGCAATGCTTCGCCGACAAACGGATCGAGAAATGCCGACAGCCAATCCGTGCGCGAAAAATCCTCGAACCGAGAATCCTGAACGCGTTGCACCAAAAGGCTTCGCAGGATGCTCACCAGGACCGCGCGGTACATCAGCCCCGTCACGGCCCCTCCGCCGAGCGGGACGTCGTGCGTGTCGAGCAGCATCCCGATCAGTCGCGACACATACGGAAACTGAAATTCCGACGACCATTCGACCGGCGAGACTGCCGGAATCATCGAGTACAACGGCTGGAGTTTTTCAGCGGCCTCGAACAGACCAAAGACGATGGTCGTGGGGCGCGTCGAGTCGCGATTCGCCTGAATGGAATGCCGGACGTCCCGAGTCAGCAGCAATCCGTGACCGGCACGCACATCGAACTGTCGCTCGCAATCACCATCGACATACGAAATGCAGCATGACCCGGCCGTTACGGCGTGGAAGCCGGCACTCTCGACGCTATAAGTTTTTCCCGCCGCCAAGGACTGCATGCCGAATCGCCAACGCGGAAATGAAATCGTTTCGAGCGCTTCGGAAAAGAGGTCGATGTGTTGGCTTGGCAACGGATTCAATTCGGTGGCTGATGTGAACAAGATCGTGGCTCCAGCGACACTTTGGACGGCACTTGGGATTGGGCGTTTCAACGCAAGGTGGGACTCAACATCGAACGAGACGCCGCAGGACGAAAATGGATGGCAATCGCGGGCGAAGGCAACGATGCCCACTCCATAGTGCCAAACGGTCTGGGATTTGAATTGTCGCCAACTTGTGAACGCGTCTTGATTGGCAACTTGCGCAAAAACAAAACCGAAGTTCGAATGCATCGAACTTCGGTCTTGCAGAGTCTTGTCGCGAAATCCACCCGACAACCGCCGAGTGTCTTCAACGGTTGGCTTAGACATCGGGTTCGGGACGTGGCTTGGCGCCATTGTCTCCACCGGGTCGCGTTCCACCAGGTCGTCCACCACCGGGTCGTCCACCACCGGGTTGTCCACCACGGCCGAATTGCTGGCGTTGCAATTCAAACTTCTTGCCCCGCAGAGATTCCAGTTTGCTTTTCTGACCACTCGTCAGGACGGCAAGAGCTTCCTTCTCGGCGTCTTCCGAAATCTTGGTCATTTTCTCACGCATCGCCGTGAAGTCGGGTCGCGCGCCACCGGCGGCAGCACCACCACCACGGAGAGACTCAAACAGCTTGCTGCGGGCTGCGTCGCGAGCTGCGAATGCCGCTTTGATTTGCTTGGTCTGATCCGCGCTCAAGCCGAGTCGCTTGGCAATGGCGTCGCCCGCCAAACCCTGCGTGCCTTGCTGCTGGAAGATGATCTCGTCCAAGCGCTGGTTTTGACTGGAACTCAGGCTCTTGGCGACCAATGCGTCGATTTCTTCTTGTTGCTTACGACGCAACTCGTTGATCTTTTCTTGGATCGCAGTGACTTGCTCGGCTGTAATCTTGATTTCTTCCTGAACCTGACGGTTGCCGATCAACGCGGACTTGCTGGAACCGCCGCCACGACCACCTTGGCCGAAACCACCTGCACCACCTCGGCCCGGTTGAGCTTCGGAGATTGATGCGGCGAGCAGACACACACCGAGAGTCAATGTACTGACTCGAAGGGCACGCTTGAGCATGGGAAACCTTTCGTCGTTGGGAGAAGGGGAGTGAAGAAGTGTGGTGTTTTCTTTCATGAGGTGGAAAACGGACGCCGCGTTGAGTTGTCGCCAACTTGTTAATTTTGTGAATTCTTGGAGCAGTTTGACGGATTCAAATTCAACCCGCCATCAAAAAATGCTGGCGAAATTGTCGATTGAGATTCCGATGCGACGGCTCGGAATTGACAGGACGCCGCGAGGCCGGATACTCAATCGAGTGCTTATTGAGAGTGTTTACACCGTTTCGACTGAAGGTCTTTCATGGAATCGAATTGCTCTTGCCGGTTCTCCTTGCGTACTCGGCTGCTTGGATTGTTGATCGCTCTGGCCGTCCTGCCCCGTGCTGCTCATGCGGACGCCGATTTAGACGCCAAGTTGGCAAAAGAAAAAGCCGCCATCGCCGGTTTGAGGGGGCTGTCGACCAACATGCAGTTTCACCGTGTCGAGCGCACCGTGCGATTGCTGCGGCTCAGCAAATCCCTGGTGACGGACGAGAAGTTACAGCACGTGGCCCAATTCTTGGATATCAAATATCTCGCCATCGTCTGTCCAAAGATCACGGATGCGGGGATCGCACACCTGGCGGGGCTCACGAAGCTTGATACGCTGTGGATTTCCGGGACCGGCATGACGGACGCCGGAATGGACCACATCCGGGGCTTGAAACAACTCGAACGGCTGTATCTTGACGATTCGGCCATCAGCGATGCCGGTCTGAAACGCATCGCGCAACTGGCCAATCTCACCACGCTTTCGATACAGCGAACCAAAGTGACCGACGCCGGGCTGGCTCATTTGGCTGGGCTCAAAAACTTGACGACGCTGCGATTGGACGGCAACGCGATTCACGGTAGCGGGCTGTCGTCACTGGCTGAGCTGCCGAAGCTCAAAGTGCTGTCACTGGCCGGCACGCAACTCCGGATCGACGGCATCGCGCACTTGCAAAAGTTGGCGGCTTTGGAGCACCTGACACTGAATCAGACAACATTGGGAAACGACTCAGTTGCGGCCATCACCAAACTGGCGCAACTCAAGACGTTGGTGGTGATCGATGCCGGCTTCAGCGCGGAAGCCATCACCACACTTCGCTCGGGACTGAAGAAGACGTCCATATTTGACGGCCGACCGCTGGGCATCGCCACCATGGACGACGAGCTGCGGGTTCGATCCGCGGCGGCGAATTCGAAAGCGGCGGAAGTCGACTTGAAGCCCGTTGAGCCACCGGCGCGCGAGCGATTTGTGCGTGGATCGGACGTTCCCGACTTCCAACGCCACGTGCTGCCGCTGCTCGGAAGACTGGGCTGCAATGGCCGCGCCTGTCACGGATCGTTTCAGGGGCAAGGTGGGTTCCGACTGTCGATGTTCGGCTACGACTTCGACGTCGATCACAAAAACCTCACGGGCGGCGACGCACCGCGAGTCGACATCAAACAGCCCGAGTCCAGCCTGATCCTCAATAAACCCACGCTCGACAAAGACGAACATGGCGGCGGTCGGCGGTTCGAGAAAGGCGGTTGGGAATACCATCTGCTGCGACGTTGGGTGGTCGGCGGTGCCAAACCGGTCGCCAAGGACGCTCCCCAATTTACGCGATTGGACGTGACACCGCGTGAAGTCGTGTTCTCCAAAGTTGGGGAAACTCGCCCGCTCAAAGCCGTGGCAGTCTGGAGCGATGGGACTCGTGAAGACGTCACCTGTTTGACGCGGTTTCAATCGAATGACGATGGCGTCGCCGAGGTCTCGAGAGACGGCTTGGTGACTTCCACCGGCCCGGGCGACACCTACATCATCGCGTTCTACGACAATGGGATTTCGCAAACACAAGTCATCCACCCGTTGTCGAATCTGACCGGCGATCGCTATCCCGAAATCGCGACGCCCACCAAGATCGACGAACTCGTGCTCGGCAAACTCCGCAAGCTGGGAGTCGTGCCGTCCGCCGTCAGCGAAGACGAAGAGTTTCTACGACGAGTGGGAATCGACCTCATCGGGACGCTGCCGACACCGGACGAAATCACGGCGTTTGTCAAAGATCAATCCGCCGACAAGCGGGCTCGCAAGATCGACGAGTTATTGGAGCGGCCCGCGTATGTCACATGGTGGACGACTCGGCTCAGCGACCTCACCGGCAGTAACGCCGGGTATCTCGGCGGGACGGAAATGGCAAGCGTCGTGGCCGAACAATGGCGAGCGTGGATCGAACGGCGAGTCCGCGACAATGTCGGCTGGGACAAGATCGTCGAAGGCATCGTGTTGGCTCGCAATCGTCGGCTCGGCCAGACGTATGCCGACTTCATTCGCGAGCAAAGCCGATTCACGGCACGCATCAAGCCGACCGACTACACGGCGCTCGACAATCCGATGCCACACTATTGGTTCCGTTCGAATCAGACGTCGTCGACCGACAAGGCGTTGACGTTTGGGTACACGTTTCTCGCCGTGCGGCTGCAATGTGCCCAATGCCACAAACACCCGTATGACCAGTGGTCCCAACAAGACTTCGAGAAATTCACGCAATTCTTTACTCGGATCCAAAACGGCAGTGCCGCGGACGCGTCCGTGGAACGCGAGCAGATGCGGCAACGTCTCGGCGTGCCGGTGAAGCTGAACACGGCGGCGTTACGGCGGCAGAGCTATCTGCGGATCGCTGCCGAGGGCAATCCGATTCCGTGGAAAGAGATCGCCATCACCCCGCCGCGAGCCAATGGAAAACCGCACGTCGCCAAATTACTGGCCGACGAGGAGTTGGACCTCAACCAGTACGACGATCCGCGAGTTCCGCTGATGCGGTGGTTGCTGGATCAAAAGAATCTGTACTTCGCCCGAGCCTTCGTGAATCGCATCTGGGCCAACTATTTCAACGTGGGCATTATCGATCCGCCCGACGATTTGAATCTCGCGAATCCGCCCAGCAACCGCGAATTACTCGACCACTTGGCCGCCGAATTCGTCAATCACGATTACGACATGAAGTGGCTGCATCGCACGATCGCGAGGAGCCACACGTATCAACGTTCGTGGCGACCGACTCCGACCAACAAACGAGACCAGCGCAACTTTAGTCACGCGATCGTGCGGCGTTTGCCGGCCGAAGTCGCGATGGACGCGGTGATTCAAGCGACCGCGAATTCCTCTCGGATGGGCCAGGTTGCCACGGATGTCGCGCAGCGCAAAATCGGGCAGCATCCCAGGTCGTACCAAGCCCGAGCCATCGACTATTCGCTGTTGATTTTCGGCAAACCGCTACGCACCACGACCTGCGACTGCGAACGCAAACTCCAACCGACATTGTTGCAGGCGCTCTTCATTCGCAACGACAGCGAATTGTTGGGCTATCTTGAAAGACGCGACGGCTGGTTGTTCGAGACATCGCTGGCATTGCGACAGCCGTTGGAGTCCGAGATCGGCGGCACAATTCCGCAGGCGAAGCCGCGACCCGACAGGGTGGTCACGGAAGCGGACGTCGATGAATTGATCTCGAACGCGTACTTGCGGGTTCTCAGCCGGCGGCCGGACACCGGCGAACGCAAGATTGCTCGACAGCATATCGCGGAATCGGCCAACACGGTGGAAGGTCTACGAAACGTCATGTGGGCGTTGCTGAATACGCAAGAATTCATCACGAACCATTGAGATTCATCGATTGATGGGGTCTGGCTTACGTATTTCAGATTTGGCGGGCGTTCGACG
>JAQBZS010000265.1 GCA_027622115.1 Planctomycetota bacterium
ATCCCGACTCCAAAACGTCAGCCCCTTGAGTTCCTCAGCCGGACCTCGGAACAGGCTGACCGCATAGGCAATCGCCACGAAGGCCAGATTGACGATGACTCCAACCCAATACGAATGGACCGGTGCCGTAATCGATTCCGGCAACCAACCCGCCACACAGAGACCCAGATAAACATTCAGAAGAATCGAAACGCCCAAAGCCGTCATCGCCGAAAACGAATCCACTCGGCGCGTGAAGAACCCGACCATGAACAGCCCCACCAAGCACCCGCCGAAGACCGACGCCACGATCCAAGTCAGATCGTTCATGCTCTCTTTCTCGATCGTGGTCAGCAGGACAGCTCCGCCGATCATCAGCACCGCCGCCACGGTTGCGATCCAACGCGCAACGCGCAGATAAAACCGATCCTCGCGCCCGCGTGCGAGATACGGTTTCAGCAAGTCGATCGTACATACGGTGGCAATTGCGTTGATCGAGGAATCCAGACTCGACATCGCCGCCGCCAGCACGCCGGCAATCGTCAGCCCCGCCAGCCCAGCCGGGATCGTGGTGAGTATGAAGTACGGAAACACTTGGTCGGCCTTGAGCAAGGCGACTTCCGGATCTGGGAACTCGCGATACCACACGAACACGCAGGTGCCGACGAAAAAGAAAAACGCCCAGGTGGGCACGGCGATCACCGAATACAACGTGGCGGCTCGGCGGGCATCGCCCAAGCTCTTGGCGGCCACGTATCGCTGCACCACGTTCTGGTCGCTGGAATACATGGCCAGCCAATTGAACACGCCGACCAACGCCACCGTCCAAAACGTCCGCTCGCCGACGCTGAATGTCATCTCGCCGAGATTGAACTTCTTGTGCTCCGCTCCCACAGCGAAGATTTGCCCGACGCCGTCCGGCAGATTCCAAGCGATGTAACCGAAACACAGCAGACCGCCGAACCAAAGCACGATCGATTGCACCACGTCGGTCCAGATCACGGCATCGAATCCGCCAACCACGGTATAGAACGCAATGAACACGCCCACGCCGATGATGACGTAGTGCATGTCGAGACCGGTCAGCATGCTCACCGGAATGGCCAGCAAGAACAGCACGTTTGCCAAGCGAATCAGTTGCAACAGAATGAAGCTCAGTGCCCCATAAAGGCGAGCCGCCGGACCGAAGCGTTGTTCGAGGTATTCGAACGCGGTTGTTAGTTGGCCTTGGCGAAAGAACGGGATGAACACGATGATCGCCACCACCGCCACCAACGGCAGCATCAAGTTGGAAACGAGCTGCCGCCAGTCCAGCACAAACGCGGCGGCGGGGAACGCCAGAAACGTGACTGAACTGATGGATGTGCCCAGCATCGACAATCCGAGTGCCCAACCGGGAAACGAGCGACTGCCCAGAAAGTACTCCTCGGTTGATTGATTCCGCCGCGAGAAGTAAACGCCGACAGCCGCCATGGTTGCCAAGTAGACGCCGATCACGATCAGGTCGAGTGTGCGGATTTCGATAGTCATGGTCTTGATTTGGATCGCGGAGGCTTGACGCCGATTTGGAGATTGATCTGACTTGTCGGCGTATCAATGCAATTGACGTGTCGCTGTGGTTCAATCCATCGAACTCTTCGCACCAATCGCATTGTGCGTCAAGAACGACGTGCAAGCTTTTATACATCACGCCACGTCGGTGGAAACACGGCTGATTCGTTCGCAGCTACACACGGTTTCCGGCCGACAATCCACGCCAAACAACGTCAAAGCTCCGAGCGACAAGAAACAAGACGACAAGCAATCGCAGGCGGAAAAAGTCTTCGAGAAGATCAAGACGATGGCGGGCCAATGGGTGGCCACCAAGGGCGAACAAAAAGGGCAAGTGACGTTCGACGTGATCGCGGGCGGTTCCGCCGTGGTGGAACGCGAGTTTCCAGGCACGCCGCAGGAAATGATCACGGTGTTTCACTTGGACGGAAACACCGTCCGCGTGAATCACTACTGCATGTTGGGCAATCAGCCACGCTACAAAGCGAAATTCGCGGACAAGGGGACGTCAATCGTTTTCGAGTTCGACGGGGTAACGAATCTGTCGTCCAAGGATGCCGCTCACATGCACGAAGGGAAGTTGACCTTCACCGATCCAGACAACCTCAAGTCTACGTGGGTCATGTTCAAAGACGGCAAGCGGGCGGAAGAACATTCGTTCGAGGTGACTCGGAAAAAGTAGTGTTGATCGTCACAGCGACCAACCCTTCCGAGGCTCGCGGCCGAGGTATCGGTCCGCTTCCGGGCAACCAACGGCCTTGGCGTTCTTGCTGTCCCATTCGAGTTTCTTGCCGACTCGGAACGCGACGTTGCCCAAGTGATTGGCTTCGGTCAACGGGCCGGAATAACTGAACGGGCTGTCCGTCGGCGAGCCCGTGCGGCACGCGAGCACCCATTGCTGGTGATGTCCGGGAGAATTGGGAATGAACGGCTCCGGTCGCTTGAAGTCCTGGAATTTGTCTTGCGGCAACATGACGTGCTTGCCGTAGTCCGACAGAATCATGCCTTTGTCGCCGACAAACAGGACTCCGCTGCCATACTTGGGAATCCCGCCGTCCGTCCAAATCTTGGGTTTATAGGAACCCTGATACCACGAGACCGTGCATGGCGGCAGATCGCCTCGGGCACCGTATTCGTACTTGGCCATCATGGACGCGGGCGCGAGTTCCGGGTGCGGTTCCGGTCCGTCGGCGACGATGGTTTTCGGAGCGCCGAGCTTCAACGCCCAGAACGGCAGGTCGATCCAGTGGCTGCCGAGATCCGACATCGTGCCGTTTCCAAAGTCCCACCAGCGATACCACTTTGGGCCGGGGAAATAGACATTGTGATACGGACGATACGGGGCGGGACCAATCCACAAGTCCCAATCCAAATGCGTCGGCGGCGTCATTTTTTCCTGGGGTCGCTCGGTCACGGAGACGATGTCTCGATTTTGTCGGGACTCGGCGTCGCTCTGCCGACCCCAAGCTCGACCGACCCAGACATGTGCTTCTCGAACGTGACCAATCGCGCCGGACTGAATCAGTTCCACCACGCGGCGATAGTTTGACCCGGCATGGATTTGCGTGCCCATTTGCGTGGCCACTTTGGCCTGGGCCGCAGCTTCGGTGATCAACCGAGCTTCCTTCACATTGTGTGTCAGCGGTTTTTCGCAATAGACATGTTTGCCCGCCTTGAGTGCCGGCATCGTGGCGAACGCGTGGGTGTGCTCGGTGGTGCTGACGACGACCGCGTCAAAGTCACTCGTCTTTTCGTACAGCTCGCGAAAGTCGACGTGTTTTCGTGCTTTCGAAAACTGCGACGCGGCTCGATCGAGGTTTTGGCGATTGACGTCACACAACGCGGTGACATCGACGAACTTGTCGCCCGCCACCGTCCGCAGGTTGCCGCCGCCGCGACCGCCAACACCGATGAACGCCACGGACAAGCGTTCGTTCGGCGAAGCGGAACGCAGAATCGCGGGCGCGGCAAACGCCGAGAGACCAGCGGCGGCCGCACCACGAACGAATTGTCGTCGATTGATGGACTTGAGTGGCAACATGGGATTCTCCGTTGACAGGTTGAGCGTCGGTGGCTGATTCGTGGCAAGCCCACAGGCTGCGGTATCGTCGCCGATTCGAACAATGAACTCCACTCGCAGAGTCGGCGGAACAAATGCCGCGCAGTTTCGGCGGGCCGCGCGGGTACTGCGCGGAACTCGATTGGCTCGTACAACAGCTTTGCGAATTGCAGTTTTCTTGCGCATTTTCTCCGCGCTGCAATCCTCAAAAGTGGGAACAGGCCGAGCGCTCTTCAAACCCGAAACACGTGTTTTGAAGTTGCACACGCTGGTTTTCGCGGGCGAGCCCCCACGAATTCAGGACGACCACGAATTGACAGCGGCGATGGATTCGTGGTCGTAACTTAGGATGCGCGAAGATTCGGGCGGGCGTATGTGACGTACTAAGCATTCGATGTCGCGCGCGATAACAATTCGACGGGAAGCATCCCATCGCGCACAATCCTCCAAGCGCGCAAGATCATCCCTGCGCGCAAGATCCTCCCGGCAAGGAGATTCGACACATTCGACCAAGAGCGAAAGGTCGAGAAGAAGATGTCGCTATCAACAGAATACAGCGCCTAAAGCACAAACATCGCCAGAACACGGTCGCCTGGAAGACGACCGACAAGACAACGCCGCAGACGTCGTAGTTACTCCATATTTGGTGCCTGTCACCTTTTGTCTTCTGGATCTCCCAGAACCGACTCGGCCCGATCCGGCTTGGTTCGACGAGTCTGGAACTTAGGTCTCACACTCGTACGCACTGGCTGAGCCAGTGCCAGTCACAGCTTGAGGCGAATGCCAGGTTTGAATGGCAAGGGCCACGTGAACCCGAGGAAGCACTGGCAAAGCCAGTGGCACACCATCATTCGCCCGTGCCACCCCGACGAGTCTGGAACATCGATCCGCCGCGACAGGCTCGTCATGCACAGCATGACCTGGCTACTGATGACACAGAAAGGCGATGCTCAGATTGGGCATCGCCTTTTCTGTTGCGGGGCGGATAAACTGGGGCAGTCAGTTTCAGCGTCTCCCCTCATAGATGAGCAATGGCAAGTCATCCCAACAAGCACCTCCGAGAGGCGATCAAGTACGCGGAAGAAAGTGGTTGGCGGATTGTCAAGGGTGGTCCGAGGAGCCATGCCTGGGGAATGATGTATTGCCAATTTGCCGGGCGCGAGGGATGTCGCGAAACAATCAACTCGACTCCTCGGAATCCTGAGAATCACGCCAAGGATCTGAGACGGGCAGTTGATCAATGCCCACATTGATCGAGGACACCATGACAACACAATCATTCACACTGATCATCGGCGGACAGGACGTCATTGAACTCGACGATGCCGAGAAGATTTACGCCATTTGCGATGATTGCACAGCCGGATCCCGAGGCGGGCGCATGCACATTCGATTCCACAGGGAATCAGACTCGCTGGAAGCTGCGATTCGTTTGGCAATCGACCAAATCCAGCAGGTTGGATATGTCGTCGCACGAGTTGAGACAGACGAGTTCTCTACGGTGGCACAATTCAATGAACAACTTGCCCCAACTTCTTGATGCCAACGCTCAAAGCGGGCGTAGGTTAGGCTGTGCCGGACAAAGCTCTGCTCTTTCAAATCCTCGCCCACTCGATTGATGCTTCGGGCACGGCTGAGTCCTTCAGCCTGATTGCCTTTGTTTTCATGCCCGAGCACGTGCATTTGCTCGTGATGCCGACATCAGACGAATCCAGAGTGAGCCGTTTTCTCGCAAGGTCCAAGCAGCCAACATCCAGCCAGATCCCGCAAATCCTCATTGAGCACGATTCACCGTTGCTTCAACAACTGACCGTTCGAGAACGTCCGGGCAAGACCTGCTTTCGGTTCTGGCGGGAAGGCCCTGGATTCGACCGAAACATCTTCGGTGCTGCCGCCTTGTCAGGCTCGATCGACGACATCCACAGGAATCCCGTCAATCGAGGTTTGTGTGAAAGGGCCACTGATTGGAAAATGGTCGAGTGCCAGATTCCACACCGATGGAACGATCGATCCGGATCTCCCTGAACAACTCGGCCCGATCCGGCTTGGTTCGACGAGTCTGGAATTCAGATCGCACACTCGTAAGCACTGGCTGAGCCAGTGCCACACACAGCTTGAGGCGAATGCCAGGTTTAAACGCGGATTTCCGCGGCCCGTAAATCGATGACAATTTGCTGAGATCATGTGTACACAAACTCGAGCCGGTGATTCCCAAGCCACGGGATCTTTGGGTGGCCCTTATCCAGCTCGGCTTCTCGCAGAATCGGGTTGTGGCTACGACGGTCGAAGTACACAACAATCCGACGGCCTGCTTCAATTTCGACAGCGCCTGATGTCTCGATGAACTTGCGGTACAACGCTTTCGGTTTGCTGCGGTCGAAGCCCTTGAGCTGGGCCGCAAGCCAACGGTAACAGCCGTTCGCCAGAACTGTCAGAACCGTGTCCAAATCCACGTTCAGACGCACCTCGCTCGACAGGCAGTCCAAGTGGAAAAAGTTCACGCTGCTCCCCAACGCATCTTCGACTCCGTTGCGACGCGCGTAATTCTTCACCAACTCGCGAACGCTCACGTCAAAGTTGTTCGTCAGAAAGAGCGTGGGATGCTCGCGGCCCAACCCCTTCACCGCGATCTGACGTGCCTCGCCTTCGTAGTCCTTTAGTCTTACGCGCTCGTCTGCATAGTGCACGTGTTGATATCGGCGGCGCGGAATATCGATCACGGCCGGCTGCCAAGTCTCCGGAGGCAACGCCGACAGACGACGCAAGATCGCGCTACCGCGACGGCGGATCGTCACGAATGAGATGTCTTTCTTTCGCGCGATCTTCGACAACTCCGAGTACGTCGTGAGCTTCGAGTCGAAGTACAACCACTGCGGATTCTTGCCCATCACTTTTCGCCAGAAGTCAATGAAGCGCAGGACTTCTCCCGACTGCTTCGCACGCGTCAAATTGGCGTTTGCGTAGCAGAAAACGCCGCTTTTTTGCTCCATCGCGAAGAACGTCAAGACGCTTGGCCCCGCTTGGCCTCGCATGGGTTGGTAGTGATTTTCCAGGTCGGTGTCCTCGCCGCGATGTCCGATTGGATGGAAGTCCAGCGAAAAGGAATTCGCAGCGGGAAACAACAGCGGCGCGAGTTTCTTGATCCACGCCTTGAGCAATCCAACTTGTTGGTTTCGAGTAGTACGGTACGAATAATCGGTGGCGAAGCTCTTCTTCGGCGGGATGTTCAAACCGGCAAACAGGCCGACTGCTTCGTCGCAATTGAAGTCGTCAATGTGGCTGAGCCGTTCCTTGTCAAGCAGCTTGAGCGTGAGCAGGCTCATCAAGGCATTGGCGGCGGGGACCATTTGCGTGCCGGGGTAACCGGCCTTCGACACGAGTTGATCGAAACGCACGCTCGCCAAGAATGGCAGGAAGAGGAACAGCCCCGCGTGCCGAGTGATCAACCGGCGTCCCGTCTCCAACGACAATTCACGGACATCGGCGACCTCGATTTCCGGACGGCTTTCGGCGTCGTCTTCAGTGGGTCGGCCTCTCTTCGCAACGACAAAAAGGGGGGAGACAATCCGGCTTCCCTGGCTTGTCGGAACTCGCTGTGCCAGTTGCGAAGAGTTCCATAACTGATGCCGAATCGTTGAGCCGCATGCTGCATGGTTTGTCGTTCGACAACAACGGCGCGTAATGCTTCGTAACGTCGCTGCGTGTGCTCGACGGGTTGCAAAAAGTAGTCCGTGTCCTCGAATCCCTTCATGTTCGCCTCCCTGCGAATTGTCATCGAATTAACGCCACAAACAGGGATGATTGTGAAAGTCAAAACAAGGGATTCCAAGTGATCTTTGGCCGAAACTCCCGCAAAACAGTGTGAATCTGCGACTGGGCAGATCAACGTACGTGTTTTAGCAATGGCCCATTCGTGGAAAAATCGCAGAAATTCAATGACAATTTCGGGGCGAAATTGTCAAAAAGCCCCTGGATCTAGCGATTTCGCTGCCGGAAATTGTCATCGGTTTAGGGGCTGCGGAAATCCGCGTTGAAGAAATCCGTTTTGGAAACCTACTCCAGTGCCGATCAGGTTGGACCCGGTTTGGGCTCAACTACCGGCTGATCTGCGGTGTTGTATAGCCAACCGCTGAGTGAAGGGGACGTTGTTCGTCAAGCAATGGGGGCAAGCGCGATACGCAAACCGGCAAACGTCTGAATCGCCTCTGCAATTCCAACGAAGAATTGTTCGACGCGACGGTGAAATGGGCGCGGGCGTACTGCGCAGCAAGGCCGGTCAACTCGGGCAGAATCGAGGACTAGTCGCGAAGTTGCGGACGGTCCGGGAACCGAGCGTGGCTAATCGCTCAGTCGGTACAAGCGAGCGTTAGCCGATCGTCCACTGATCACGGTGCGGCGAGGACAGCAAAGCGTTGGCCTCGACATCCGCGCCAAACGCACCGGTCTTCGCGTCGAATTGCACTTCATGTCCAACCCGATACGCGATATTGCCCAGGTGGCACAGCGTCGAACTGACGTGCCCAATCGCGAGGTTGGCGATCGGCTGCTCGCGATGCTTCACGCAGTCAATAAAGTTCCGTAGATGCATCCCCAGCAGATCGCTCGCTTCCGATGTGGCCGAGTTGGACGAGTCGTAAATCTTCCAGCCGCCCCGATCGACGACCAGCGTTCCTCGTTCGCCGTAGAACGCGGCGGCGGCGCTGCGGCCTTCCAAGGTGTGATTACTCCACAGGCGATGCTCCCATACGATGGTTTTTTCGCCGAAGGAATAGTTGGCCACCAATGTGTCCGGGGTCTCTTGGTCGTCACGAAAG
>JAQBZS010000266.1 GCA_027622115.1 Planctomycetota bacterium
TTTGACGAAACTCGAAAATGCCAGTATTTGGCGCGGCGAGAATATCAACACAGCAAGCGAGCCGACGCACCGTTCCTCGCCGTCAATTGTGCCGCGATTCCTGAATCGTTGCTCGAGAGCGAATTGTTCGGCCATGAAAAGGGAGCGTTTACCGGAGCCGACCGCCGACACATCGGCAAGTTCGAGCAATGCAACGGCGGCACCATTTTCCTCGACGAAATCGGCGATATGCCGCTGACATTGCAAAGCAAGATGCTACGGCTCTTGCAGGATCAGCGATTCGAACGAGTCGGTGGGAACGAGACGATTCAAACCGACGTCCGCATTATCGCAGCCACTCATCGCGACCTGGAAAAGATGGCGGACGAGAACCAATTCCGAGCGGATCTCTATTTCCGGCTCAATGTATTCAGCATCGCTCTGCCACCGCTTCGAGAACGCATCGACGACCTGCCGCTGCTGGTCAACCACTTCCTGGCGCTCGCCAACGAGGAACTGGAACAAGACGTCCAGTCTGTGGCCCCCGAAACGCTGGACCTGCTGTGCCGCTTCGAGTGGCCCGGCAACATTCGCGAGTTGCAAAGCGTCCTCAAGCAGGCGGTGCTCAATGCCACCGGTTCGATCTTGCTGCCCGATTTCTTACCGGACATTGTCCGCGAATCATTGGCGAAGGCGTTCACAAATCCAGTGGAGTCCACGGAGTTGGATGCAGCCCGCGACGAAACCACAACGGGCGGTGCGAGCGTTGAATGGGATCGCTACACGGAGGAGCAATTGTTGATCGGCACGGACTCGCTATACGACGACGTATTGGCGCTGATTGAAAAGCGTTTGATCTCGCGCGTACTGCGCCACACCGAGGGCAATCAAGCCGCTGCGGCAAAGATTCTCGGCATCACCCGAGCCACGATCCGCAACAAGATCAAACAACGCGGGATCAAGATCGGCCGACTGATTGAAGGTGAAGACGATCAATGAATCCACACGACCGATCTCGGCGTGTTCCTGAAAGACCACCAGGATCTGCGCGAGCTGATTTGATGCCCATACAATTCTCCACGCGGACGAAATTGGCTCGTTTAACCGCCGTGCCCAACGGGCCGCGCGTGTCGGCACATGAAAAACTCGCGGGCACTGCGGTTAAGCGAACTTCGCTTCGCGGTCTTGTATCGCGACTTGAGCTTTTCAACATGATCTCACGCTCTTGCTCAAACCAGCGAATCGCGGATACTCGCGAATGAACCGCCCTCCAATCAAGCCATCCGTCGGAGAACAACATGCCTGGAATGATCGTGGCCCCGCAACCCGAAGCCGTTGATGTGGGTGCCCGCGTCTTGGCGACCGGCGGAAACGCCTTCGACGCCGCGCTCGCTTGTGCCTTCGTGCAATTCCTTGTTGACCCGCATTCATGCGGCATCGGCGGTTATCTGGTGATGACCTACCATCGAGCTGGGCAGACGGACTTCGCGCCGATTCTCGATGCACCGGCGCTGGCGGGTTCGAAGGTTTCCCCGTCGATGTGGGAGAATGTCCTCATCGGCCCGAATCCTCGCGGCTGGGGATTCTTTCTCAAGGACAAGGTCAACGAAGACGGCTATCACGCGATTTGCATTCCCGGAATCGCTCGCGGATTGCAGGTGATTCACGACCGCTGGTGTACTCGGTCGGTCAGCGATCTCATGCAATCGGCAGTTTCTCTGGCAGACGACGGCTGGGTCGTGAGCGCCAATCGCGCCAACATGTGGAAAGAGCCGCCATCGTACTACGCCGCGTCATCGAATCGCGAGAAACTGGACGTGACCCCGGAGGCTCGGCGGATCTACCTCAAGGACGGCCGCACGTATGAAATGGGCGAGGTCATCCGCAATCCCGACTACGCCACGACGCTGCGACGGATTGCGGAAGCCGGATTCGAGGACATGTATACCGGGCAACTCGCCGAAACCATGAGCAACGACATTCAAGCTCACGGCGGTTGGGTCACGGCGGACGATCTGGCCTGGTACAAGCACCGCGAAGCCGTTCCGGTCACGGCCACGTATCGTGGCTTCACCGTCGTCTCGAACCAACCCCCACACGGTGGCCCGACGCTGGCAGCGATTCTGAACATCCTGGAAGGCTACGACCTGGTTTCGCTGGGTCACAACACGCCGCGATACGTGCATTTGGTGTCGATGGCGATGAAAGCGGCGTTTGCGGATCGGAACGCGAATCTCGCCGATCCCGAGTTTGAAGACGTGCCGCTGGACTGGCTGATTTCCAAGGAGCGTGCCGCCGAGTGGCGAAACGTGATCGATTCGGGCGAACCCATCCAGAGCGGGCGACGGCAGCACGATTCGCCCGATACGACCCACCTCTGCGTTGTGGACGCCGAAGGCAATTGCGTTTCGCTGACGCATTCACTGGGGACGTCGTCCGGCGTGATCTCACCGGGACTGGGGTTCATGTACAACAATTCGATGGTGAATTTCGAGCCCACATCCGGACATCCCAACAGCATCGCGGCTCGCAAGGGACGCACAACCGGAATGACGCCCACAATTGTCTATCAGGACGACCGACCCGTTCTGGTCATTGGGGCACCGGGGGCGACGCGCATCATCACGTCCATTCTGCAAGTGATCCTGAATCGCATTGATTTCGGCATGAGCATCTCGGACGCGGTGCATGCCCCACGGTTTGATTGTCAGGGCGATTCGATCACGTGCCAGTCGCGGATCCCGGAATCCGTCTGTGCCGAAGTGCGGAAACGACACCCGATCGAGCGGCTGCCTCGGGCTCATGGCGGCATGGGACTTGTCCAGGCGATCGCGATTGATCTGGCCACCGGTGCGTTGTCTGGAGCGTCCGACACCGGTGGTGAAGGAATGGCGCTCGCTGTGCTGTGAAATTAGCGAATCCGAATTTGTCACTGGAATTTGCCGTTCCATGCAGGGTATTCTCTGCGTTGAAAGTTGGAATTGGAGCAGAATCCATGTTGGTATTGTCTAGAAAACCCGGCGAAAACATTCTGATCGGCGATCAAGTGAAAGTCACGATCGTCCGGATCACGCCGAACAGCGTGCGCATTGGAATCGAAGCCCCGAAAGACATGCCGATCATTCGCGAAGAATTGGATGAGGAATCCGAGGAATTCGCGAAGAAACATAAGGTTCCAACGCTGCCCAAGTAGCGGATCGCTGGAATTCGGCTTGAGCTTTGTCGGCAGCTGGCTCCATCGGTTAACCCTATTTTCCGCAACCTTGTGCGGAGTCTAACCCTGCCAAGCCGATCAGTCGGGCTGGCTTGGATGCAGCTGGCCCAGCACTTCCGACTGCGGCGGAAGTCCAAGACTCACCAGGTAGCCACGCTGCGTGAAAACGACGGGGCGACTCGAAAGCGACGGGAGGAAACCATGGTGCCGAACTCGGAAAGTGCATTGGCGTCGAGAATCTGTTCAAACGCATCAACGCGTAGCCTACCCCGGCTCTTCAACAGCGGCGACTCCCGTGACGCGGCGCGACGGACGCAGAGTCAGGCGAGACTCAAATCGTGATGAACTTGCGGATGGCGGCCAGCGAAACGTCAGCCTGAATCTCGACCGACCCTTTCAGCCCTGGTTCCGTCGATTTGTGGACACGCGGCTTGGCATGCTTGAGCGCCTTCAGTAGCGGCAACTCGGGTCGCTCCACGGGAATGTCGATGAGTTCATCCGATAGCAGTTTCGGATCCACTTGACTAACCAAAGCGTCCTTGGCTTGCTCGATCAGCTTGGCCAATTCATCAACCGTCATATCGCCTCGAGGACTCAAGGCCATCCGCACAATGACGTTGTCCGGCGTTTCGGAGGGATCGATGCCGATGACGTAGTACTCGGACGAGTTGTGCAGCGAAGTCAGCAGCTTCATGTGCGGTTCTTCCGGCTGCTCTTCGAGATTGGTCAGTTGCGAGAGCAATGTCGCCAACTGGCCGTGGTGCCGCTTCCAGAGGACAGGAACAACTGACGGCGTGGGTTTCGTTTCCGTGCGCTCTTCTTGAGGCATGTGAAACTGTCGCGAGTCAGCTTGAACTGCGAAAAACTGAGCGATGGGATCCTGCTCGACAATCTTCTTGGTAGATTCCGCAGGAAACGTCTTGCTGGCCAAACCCAGAATGGCCGCGTTGAAGCGTTTCTTATCGAACGCGTTGCTAATCGCGTTCCAATCAACACCCCGTTGAAAACTCAACACGCCAAGATTGGCACTGACCGTACTCTGCGTGGTTTCTTTCTTCGCAGGATCGTGAAGACGTGTGTTTCGAAAGACCAACGATCCTGATGCGTTCGAGAAATTGTCGACTGACAAACCCAATGCGGTGCGTTGGTCCCTCGCGCGATCGGCAGTAACCATCATCCAGCCAGGGGTGAGCAACCAAGTGTCCGCCTGCTTGAGCCATTGACCGGCGACGGCGTGTTGAGACAGCGCCCTGAAATTCACATGCCAATATCCCGACGCACCCGGATACGACTCCCATGGCTGTTCGACAACTGCGGTCGTCGCGGAATTTTCATCCGAAGTTTTCTTGTCGATTGGCTCGTCCGCCGACACGGCCCATGACGCCGCGATCAGCGAAACAGCGACCACTGACAGCACAGCCATTCCTTGAGCGACAACGCCGTTTTGCGACGGTTGATCCAGCATTCCCTTGCGAAGCATCTTGATCCTCCTGATCAAAAACGAAGACGAGTGCGACATGCCGAATCCCATCGGGCGTCGCGTTTTGATTGAGTCTGCAGCGTCCAGCCGCAGAGCCAGTTGAGAGATTCCTTGGACATATCGCCGCGATCCGACTTTCTCCGCCGCCCATCGATCGGCCGCCAATTCTTGACCCAGCACAAGTTGCCGCAGCAGCCCGTGCGAGAACGGATTGAAGACTTGCAGGGCGGTCGCCACTTGAGCGGCAAGTCGAAAAGCCGCGTCATGGCGATGCAGGTGCCCAAGTTCATGCGCGATCGACGCCGCCAATTCAGCATCCGATAACGCGGGCCACGATGCGGGCAGATAGATGCACCGACGACTCAGCGCCGAAACACACGGCGCGTCGATCCGATCGGACACACGAAGCGCCATCTCATGACCGGGACCAGCGAGTTCGCGTGTCAGTTCGACCAGTCGCTCGTCCGACAACACTCGGCTTTCGCGGTGGAGCCGAATCGTGGCGAGCAGTCCGATCAACAAGCGGGCCATCGCCAAACCGGCCACGCCCATCAACAGCCAAACAACGTAATCGCGTTGTGTCGCTGCGGTTTGATCACTCACGTCGTCCAACTTGCCCAGGGCGGCGGCTAACGCGGGGACCGACACGCCGGTTGAAGCTTCTACGTTCGGTGCTGGGCTGTCCTGCGGCACCAATTCGTCGCTGGATGTTGGGACTTCGGCGCGATCGACATGAGTCGCGATCACAACTTCATTCTGCCAATTCGCGAGCCAATCGTTGCCAGTCAACGTCAACAGTGCCCCGCTGCACAGGATCGCGGCCAGGGCCATGCCGGGCAGGGCGACCGGTCGTCGTCGTAACAACACACACCCCAGAGCAATCGCCGCGATTCCCAGCACGGAAACGCGAGCGGCGGTCAGCAACAAATCGAGAGGCGTCATGCCTGTTCTCCCTGATCCTTCAGGACTTGTTTAAGGAATTCTCGCTCGGCCTTGGTCAGCCGACGCTTGCCGAGCACCTGAACCAGCAGTTGTTTTCGAGACCCGTCAAACAGGCGGTCGACAAGATCGCCAACCAGCCGCTTTGAGACCGATTCGAAACTCTTCGCCGCCTCATACTCAAACGGCCGGTTCTCATTCAGTGGGTTCAGAAAGCCCTTGTCTTGCAGACCTCGCACGACGTTGGCAACTGTGACATACGCCAGATCAACGCCAGCGTCGGCAAGCCTTTGGCGAGCTTCATCGGCGGTCGCTCGACCGTGATCCCAGTAGACACGCATGACGGCCAACTCGCGTTCCGTCAGTTCTTTCGGCTTCGGGCCAGCCATGGCCACTCCTTGGCTTCTCGCGTTGTTTGAACATTCAAATTTGATAGTTCAAATATAGGAGCGGTCGGCGAAACGAGGCAATACCGGTTTGTGTCGACGTGTCTGAGAAGGCTGGCCCATTCGCTCGTTTAACCCGGGCGGCAAACAAATTACGTACTTCACGGTGACGAACGAAGGCGTTTCGCGACTGATGCGTTTGTATCTTGCCGATGGTTCGACTGCGTTATTCCATCCGAACGAGAGCCAACCGGATCGCGAATTGACCGTTTCCGCTAGCGGACTTGTTTACGCCTATGTATTCGTCACGCCGGACGGACAACGAGGCCGAGTGATCGTAAACGACCCCGCCCAAGATGTCGACTCATCCGTGCTCGAACCCCCGCAGCGATCCACACGCGGATACTCACGATTCCATCGCGGCAGACGCTTTCGCCAGAGCCCGGTCAATCCGCTTCAAGCACGCGGATTGACCCAGCAGCTCAAGGCAATCGAACATGCCGGGGCCGTTCCCTTTTCCCGTCGCGGCGACTCGGACGGCGTGGATGATGTCGCCGATTCCGATGCCTTCGGTTTCCACGAAATCATGCATGAGTTTGTCGAGCGATCCGGCGTCGAAGGACTCGGTCGCTTCGAGCCGGGCACGAAACTTGGCAAGCAATTCCGGGGCTCCGACTTTGAGCACTCGCTTTTTGAAGGCTTTTTCATCGAAGGGCAACGCGCTGTCGGCCGTGAAGAAGTCGGAATGATCCAGGATGTCGCTCGCAACCTTCAGCCGGTCCCCGAGCGCGACGATCAGTCGGCCCACAAACGCGCGAGAATCCGTGTCGCTCGACTTGATCAGCTTTGCTTCAAGCAAATACGGCAAGCAAAGCTCGGTTCGTGCCTCGATCGTCAATTCGTTGATCCAGTGCGATTGATAATCCAGCAGTTTGTCGGGATCGAACCCTGCGGGCGATTTGATAATGCGATCCAAGGAAAACTGACGGACCATGTCGTCCAGCGAGAAGTACTCGGTCTTGTCATCGAGCGACCAACCCAAGCGAACGAGCGAATTCAACAGCCCAGCCGGCAAGTAACCGACCTCTTCATAGAACGAAACCAGCACGGGGTTGAGCCGGTCGTCCTTGCTGCGACCGAGTTGCGAAATCAAACGTTCGGCTTGTTCGAACAGTTTGCGGAACGCACGGTGTTTTTCGTACTTGTCGAGTTTCCGTTTGCTGAGTTTCTCTTTGGAAGCCGGTGCCGCCACGTACGGGATGTGAGCGAATCTCGGCAAATCCAGCCCGAGCGCGTCGTAGATCAGCACCTGAATCGCGGTGTTGGTCAGGTGTTCTTCGCCGCGGATGACGTCGGTGATTTGAAGCGCTGCGTCATCGACGACGGTCGCGAAGTTGTAGAGGGCTGAACCGTCGTTGCGTTGAATCACGGGGTCGGGAATCAGGCCGCAATTCCACTCGACGTGTCCGCGAATCGCGTCTTCAATGGCAACCGTGCGGTCTCGCGGGACAAGCAACCGCACGACATACGGCAGATCGTCGGACTCGTGTTTCGCGATTTGATCGGCGGTCAATTCGAGCGAGCGACGGACGTTGAGATAATTCCGTTTTTCTTTTTCCGCAGCCTCGCGATCCGCCTTGATGGCGTCGGGCGAGTCGAAGTCTTTGTAGGCCTTGCCGTTTGCGATCAATCGTTCGCCCGCCTCGCGGTAGAGTTCACCGCGTTGCGACTGAAAGTACGGACCCAGCGGCCCGCCGACCTCCGGACCCTCGTCCCAATGCAGGCCGAGCCATTTGAACGCGTGGAGAATCGGGGCGAGTGCTTCGTCGAGGTTGCGTTGCTGGTCGGTATCGTCGATTCGCAGAATGAATTGACCGTTGTTTTTCTTGGCCCACAACCAATTGAACAAGGCGGTCCGCATGCCGCCAAGATGCATGTAGCCGGTTGGGCTGGGGGCGAATCTCGTTCGAACGGTCATGTTTGGGCTCGATTGTTGGGCTCGGTTTTGTCGGATGGTTTGGCTGCTGTGGATTCACGTCACGCCGTGCGCGGGAACTGTATCGACTTGAACGACACTTTTCCTGGAAGCGATGCGAGTGGTGCCGTAACGTGCGGATTCAATTCCCCGAATTGATAAGCAGGTACGGAACAAGCTCCGCACAGCAATCCTCGATCGCACATCGCAGGGCAGAGTCCAGTCCGTCCGGGCTTCTGGAGCACGGTTTCACGAAACCTCGCTGTCACGATCGGAGTATCGTAAAACGACTTCGAAGATCATCGTTAGCGGACGCGGGGCGTAAGCCCAATGGCCCTAGAGTTGTAGGTCTTCGTGCGTGAGCCGTTGGCCGTAAGGCCTCGGGCACGGCTCGATGCCCGACCGCTTACGCGTTACGGC
>JAQBZS010000267.1 GCA_027622115.1 Planctomycetota bacterium
GGACTTCGGTTCCCAGGGCGTTGCCCTGGGCTGGTATATTTTGGCCCCTTCGGGGCGGCAATAACCAGACTCCCCCCTACATCTCGATGAGTTCAACAAAGGACCGATGTGACTGACCGCGCGTCGCAGGATGCTACCGATCGCTCCACGCTGTGGCTGGGTGTTTCATTGGGGGTTCTGTCGGCGGTGTCTTACACGGTTGCGAATATCGCATTGCGGAAAGTCGCGCGTCAGGATTTCGAGTGGTCCGTGTGGGTGAGCTGCACGAAGGCCCTGCCCGCAGCCGTATCGGCTTGGATTCTGGTGGCTTTTCGAGCCAGTCGAGGCTTGCCGGCCCTGCCGCCTCGACGGCTGGTGATGCCGCTGATCCTGGTGGGGCTGTTCATGCAGTGTGCCGGAAACGTGGCCTTTCAATACTCGTTGGGCATGGGAGGTTTGGCCCTCACCGTGCCGGTGTTGTTCGCCTCGCTGATCCTGTGCGGGTCGATCGCCGGTCGGGTGTTTCTCGGCGAAGCCATCACGCCCAGGTCCACGATTGCCATGGGCATGCTGATTGCGTCGATTGCGACCTTGAGCATTGGCGCCGGCGAAGCCACTGAAGCGGTGGCTCACGATTCATCCGTCGGCGAAGTGACCGTCGCCATCCTCACCGCCTCGCTGGCCGGTTTCGCCTATGGACTGACCGGCGTGGTGATCCGCAGCATGGTCACCGGACCAATGTCCGTCTCGGCGACACTCGTGTTGATGAGCACGTCCGGATTCGTCGGCCTGGGTTTGATGAGCTTCTACAGCATGGGCCTCGCGGGGATCCAGCAAACGAGCGGGTACGAATGGTCGTGGATGTTGGCGGCGGGCGTCATGAATGCCGTGGCGTTTTTCGCGGTGGGCGGAGCACTCCAGCACATTCCGGTCACGCAGCTCAATTTGCTCAACGCTTCGCAAGCCGCCATGTGCGCCATCGCGGGAGTCTTCTGGTTCGACGAGCCCGTGACACGGTGGATGGTCTGCGGCACCAGTTTGACGCTTGCCGGCCTGCTGCTCATGGATCGCGGACGAAAGCTGCGCGAGTGACCGGCGCTACGACTTATCGAACGTGACCTTGAGTCCGCGATTGCCGAATTGGATCGTGATCGACGAGTCCGCCACCGACGCTTTTACGTCGACCGGATAATACGACGTTGTTCTCGCATTCTTCTTCGGATCGGCGTCATCCTTTTCCGAATCGAACAGGATCTTGCCGTTTCGCACGTCGAGCAGTTTTGCGATCGAACGATTGGTGTTGGTGACGCGAGCACCCGGCTGACGAACGATTTGATACGTCCGCACGGTCAGCATCATCACCGGCGCGTTGTCCGGCTGTCCGGGATCCAGCGATTGATTCTCAACGCGGGTCGACCACAACTTCTTGCCCGTCGAGCGATCGAGCCCGTACACGAAGCCGTTGATGCGGAAGTGGTTGGTGCCGAAGCCGAAAATGTTGATGTTGTTCACGACCTTTTCTTGCTCGTACGTCAACACCACGTAGCGGTCACGCGAGCGATGCACGGCGATGCGTTGGACCTTCGAGCTGTCTTCCAATTGGGTGACGAAACGTTCGCGACCGTCCGCCACTTTCAGCACGCGAAACAGCCCCGTGGCTTCGAGCATGCCGATCTCATCGCCTTCCGTAATGAAGACGTGCGTGTTTTCGGCGAGTTCCCGTTTCCACATGGACTTGCCGGTAGCGCTGTCGGTGGCGTCCAGAGTTTTCGGATCCGCATGTGCGAGCAGCGTCAGCACCATGCGCCCACTCATGATCAAGCGGCTGCCCGTTGGAATCACCACGCTGCCGACGGGACGTCCATCGTTGGCGTCGAGCACGACTCCCGAATCGACGCCTGGCGGAACCAAAGTCACTCGCTCATGGTCGCCGAGAATGGAACTGCCGCGCGGAATATCCCGTTTTTCCCACAGCACATCGCCCGTCAACACATCCGCCGCATAGAGCGACTTGCCGACCTGATAACACAATTGCTCGTCGGTGACGGCACCCACGGTTCCGAACGGGCGACCGCTGGCGTCCATCGCTCGGACTCGCATCGCGCCGCCGATCATGGCTCGCTGGAAATTGATCCGCTGACTATTCGGGTCGCCTTCTTTGACATCGATCAAGTAACGACTCCACAGAATCTTGGCCGACGAATCACTCGACGCGTCGATCACCACGAAAAAGTTGCTGAGCGTGGCGACCAGCACATCCCCATAGGCCTCGATTGAATTGCCGTAGGTGCTGAGGACTCGTTTACCGACCGCAGCCAGCGGCAGCTTCCATTTTTCGACGCCCAATCCATCGAAGGCCAGGAGGTGCGTTCGGGAACTGTCCAATGCGAACGACCAATTTTGTCGATGTCCGCGCGAGCCGACGAAATCAAGCACGTAGGTGCGAGCGATGGCGGTTGGATTGGCGGTGGGGGTGACTTTTGCGATCGCGTCTTGGGGCCAGATCGGGGACGGGTCTCGAAGCGCCTTCAACCCGGCGTTTGAAGCGAATTGTTCGACGAATTGACGGCCCGTGAGTTTGGCCGTTGCGTCAACCGTTTCGCCCGCCCATTGCTGTTCAATTTGGCGAAGATACTCGTCCGCGTGATGCCACCGTTGACCGGCGATCGCCAAGCGTGTGAGTTCCGCAGTCGCCGTTGCGGCCGTTTGGGCATCGGTGGATCTCGCCAGCAGTCGCAGTTGCAGTTCTTGCCGGAGACTGTCCGAACCATCCGTGCTCTCGGCGACGCGGCGCAGCGCCAAGTCCGCTTGCGGCAAACCGATGACGCTGCTCGCCACGCGACTGCGAGCGATCGCCGATTCGGCTTTCCGAACGTGTTCGTCGATGACCTTGTCCAACTCGACTCGCGTTGCGGCCGGGACTTCTTTCCGGATTTGCTTCAGTCGCGATCGAATCCAGCGATCACTGCGCACCAAGCGGTCGCCTTCGATCTGCTGCAACGGAGATTTCTCCGCGTCCACGTTCGACAGTTCCAGCAACCGCTTGGCCGACGCGATCGATTCGCCCGCCGTGTGCAGTCCAAAGGCATAAAGTCGCAAGAATTCCGCGCGATCGGCATCGGTCTTAATCCACGGTTCGATGACCTCGGTTTCGGAGCGATACTTCTTGAAATCGAGGCGTAGACCTTCGAGATACGATTGCACCACCACATGACGTGCTGGATCAAATCCCGCGTCGGCAGCAATCCGGACCAACTTCATGCCTTCGTCGACTTCACCCTTGGCAATTTGGATCAGCCCCTTTCGCAGGCGGGTCTTGTCGGAAGCATCCTTGGCGAGCGGTCCTTCGGTTTCGGTCGAGGTGAGAAATGCCGAGACGGTGTCCGATGTCTGAGTCACGACAAGTTCGTTCGACGCCACCAAGTTGCCGGCGGACCGTTCCTGCAGCGACGGCAATTCCGCCAGGACTCGACCGTTTCGCAAGTCAACGACGGCGATCCTGTTGTTGTTTTGCGGGACGAAGTAGTGATCCTTGGACCGATAACCGTGACCGCTGGGCATGGTAATCGGTGCCGATTGCGGCCACGCGGGCAGCCCCGTTTCGATGGAAACGGCTTCGACACTCGAATTGCCGACGACAATCGCATTCCCCTGATGCACGCAGGCCAAATACAGGCTGTTGGACCGCGGACGTCGCCATGCAACTCCACCATCCGTCAAGTTGATGCAGTGCAATTCGTTCGAGTCGCGTGGTGTCAGCAAAACGCGTCCCTTGGAAACCATGGTGGCGGTCGAAACCCAACGACCTTCGTCTTCGTCCTGATAGAGTTTGGACTTGGCGTTCATCCGGGCGATCAACAGTGCTCGCGGATTGGATGACGCCGCTGTGACATGCGTGCCGTACGGATAACCCCACAGCAGCGAACGCCGCTTGAGATCGAAGCCGACGACCGCTCCCGCCGTGGTCTGGCAAATCAGCACCCCGTCCGAATAGGCCGGGCTGATCCCCGACATTCTGCGCATTGGGTGTGAGTTCACATCGTCCGCAGGCCGAACCAACGGTTGGCTGAGCGTCACGCGACCGGAGTATTCGACGTCGCCTTCCAGCGTTTCCCTGCGATTGACCTGGATCGCGACCAGCCGGATTTCGCCGGCGACTTCCGCCATGCAAAAGAGTTGATCGCCCAGCACCAACGGCGCCCCGAGGAAGAAGTGGTCTTCGAGCTGCCAGTCTTCGTCAAAGCCGAACCCGCCGTTGCCGCAGCCGAAACCGTACTTCAGCTTGCCCGTGGACGCCTCGACAAACACCAAGCTGTTCGCGTTTCGCGGAGCCAGCGGATGCCTCGGTCCGCGTGTGTTCAGCGAGTAACGGTTGAAGAAGCCGTTGTCCTCGATCGAAAAGATCAAGCGTCCGTCACTGCTGATCGTGCCGGCGGTCAAGTCGCGAAACGCACGTTGAGCCAGGAACATTTCGAGAGCGGATTGATTGCCGGTGTTGCGCGTGTTGGTGGGTGTCGGGTCTCGCAGCACTTTCCAGAAATCTTCGTCGGTATGCAGGCTGACCCACACCAATTCGCCGGTTCTGGCATTGATGGCTCGCAACCCATCCAAGGCTTTGAAGACGACGAGATCGCGATTCTTGCGGACGTCATGCATCAGCAGCGGATGCTGAGCGGGCAAGGTCAACAGGTCGTTGGACACGAATCGCTTCTCGACCGCCGTGAGTGCGTCCGCAGCCTTTTTGACCAGAGTCTTGGCGTCTTCTTCAAACGAACGCGCACCGAGATCTTGAACGGTTTGGTATTTCCATTCGCTGTCCCACACCGGTGAGCCGGTACGACTGCCGCCGGTCCGAGCGAGGTTGCCGCCGAATGTCAGCCAAGTTTCGTTGGCGGGTTGTTTCGCGAAGTGGATGACTCCGGTCTGGCTCGACAGCCAGACCGTCGCTTGAGCCTCGTTGTTGAACGCCGCCACTTTACGACCACCCAGCGCCAGCGAGTCGCCGTGCTTGGCTCGCACTTCGTTGAGGATCTCGACTGCGTGATCGGTAAGTCCCGCACGAAACCACGCCAACGACGCCTGGAGCGAGAGGCTGGGTTCCCAGTTTGCGGGCAGGTCCGGAGCGTTTCGCAGCAGTTCGAGATACATCGCGGCCGCCGTGGGTTCGTCGCGATCAAAGTAATACGCCCCCAACCAGCGAGCGGCCGAGCGTCCGGCTTTGGTGTGGAGAAAACGGCTGACCACGGATGCAATCTTCGGCAGGTCGCCTTCGGCCACGCCTTCTTCAAAGATGTGCTGCGCGTTCGGTCCAAACTGCCGCTCGTAAGCCTCGCGCCCGTCCGTCGGCAATCCGGCAATCAGCGTCTGCGAGTACGACTTCAGGCTGACCAGATTCGGTTGACTCGAGTTGGGTTGGTAAAAGGCATCACCACGTGACTCAAGCTGATCGATGACGTATTGCAGCAATTCCAGACCTGCGGCCGTGTTCTTGTCTTTGAATTGACGAATGGCGGTGGACATCGGCCGGCTGAGATCCCGGTCCTGATGGAAGACCTTGCGAGTGACGTTGTCGGCCGGCACGGGTTTGAGCGCGAATTGAGCCCGGCACACGGAGACCAGGCAGAGCGAAGTCAAAACCAGGGACAGCGTGGTGCGCGAACGGCGAAAGCAAACGAGGGGCAAGGAATAGACTCGTTGCATGGTGGTCTCCGATTTCGAAACGCGTCGATGCGATCAACGGCCGGAATGGTCTGGATTGGCCGACGAACAGAATAGCAATTCCCGCGGCGACTGGCTGTTGTCGCGAGCGATTCCGGTGAAATTCGTGGCAGTGGCTGCCGGACGACTTGGTGAATCGTTCTCAGGCAACACGCAGTAGCCGAGTTCTGCGAATTTGGCGACACTCGTGTTCGCCGTAGGCCGTTGTTTGAGTTGTTCGTAACAATCCATCGACAGCGGTGAAACTGCGGTTTCGCTCGTGCCTCGCTTTCCGGGGTTAGGCAGACGTCTTTCAGATTTGGCGGGCGGATGATTTTGGCTTCATCAAGAACGTCCATCCGCCTTATCTGACGGCCGAAAGCCTGACCCCCCAAGTCCTCAATCGCGTGTTTTATGAGCGGTAGTTGTGCGAATTTCTGACTTCGCATTCCGGGAGCATTCGTGTGAATCCAAAGTCAATCGTGTTTGTCGCCTTGAGTCTCCTGGCCGCCTTGGCTCGCTCATCGTTCGCGGATCCACCACCAACGGCTCACTCCGTGCTGATTGTTCACGACGCGGACGGCGCTCAATCGCCACGGCGGCAGTTCGAATTGCTGCGATTGGCACTCGAAGCCGGCGAAGATTCCAGCTTCCGCACGCGTACCTCGATCACCGCCGAATTCCCGAATAAACAGCTCGACGAATTCGCAGCCGTCATCCTCAGCGACGTGTCCCGCTTCACGGATGCCGATGTTTCGCGGCTCGAAGGCTTTGTAAGTCGTGGCGGCGGGCTGATCGTGTTTCCCGGCTCGACCGTCGACGCTCGGCATTACAACGAACAGCTTTATCGCGACGGGTGCGGTTTGCTGCCGGCCAAACTCGGTCGCGTGATTACGAAACCCACCCGCATCGATCTGGACCAGCACGTCAACGCAGTCCTGTCCGCCACGGACGCACACGTCGAGGTGCGGCAGTCCGTCGAGCTGGCAGCGTTGAATTCCGAGGACTCGCCGTATCGCGCCGGGTCGATGTGTCTGCTGTCCGACGGTCGGCCTGCGGTCCTTGAGCGAAACTTCGGCTCCGGCCGATGCGTGCTGTTTGCCACGGCGGTCACGCAAGACTGGTCCGACTTGTGGAAGAGCCCTGTGTTTCTGCCTCTGTTGCAGGAAACCGTGTGGCATGCGATCGGGCAACGTCCCACATCGATTCCCAACTGGAGCGGTGATTGTCGCTGGCAATTCGATCGATCCGGCTGGGCTCGCGGCCAATTTGAATCCACTCTGGATCACTTTCCCGCGCGAGCCACCGGCCCGGTCAAATTCGACGGCAAGCCACCACACGCGTTGATCTTGGACGGTGACTCCAAACGCGAGCACCGGCTGACCGTCGGCAAAACGCCACAACAAGCTCCGTTGCCGATTCGACAAATGTCGGTGGACGCCTGGGTCAAGTTGGAATCGGCTCCCAAATGGGGCGGCATCGTCGGTTGCTTTCAAGACAACTTCGCCTTCGAACGCGGCTGGATTTTGGGCACGGTCGACCGGCAATTCTCCTGGGGCTTGGTGTCGCAAACGACGCGCAAGATGACCTACCTCAAAAGTCGCCGCGAGTTCGAACTTGGTCATTGGTATTACGTCGCCGGAGTTTACGACGGTCGCGAAATGCGGCTGTATGTCGATGGCGAACCGGTGGGCGTGTCGTCCGAGCAAAGCGGTGTGATCGAGTATCCCCGCCAAGGAGAATTTACGATCGGCGCGTACAAGGATTCGAACGATTCCGTGTCGTTCAAGGGACAGATCGCCCGCATTCGTGTCACCGATCACGCCGAAACGAACTCGTCGATCCACGCCACGTTCGATCGGGAGAAATTGGGCTTCCCGGACAGCGTGGCCGAACGAATCGTGGAAAGCGATTGGCCCACGTATCAGCGAGACAACCTGCGCTCGGGCCGCTCGGACGACGCGTTTCCAGCCGACTTGGCGTTGGCGTGGAAGTATCAGTCGCCGCACGCGCCGCACCCGGCTTGGCCGGAACCCGCCAATCAGGATTTCTGGCATCGCCGGGAAAACCTCAAGCCGCGAGTCGTGTATGACCGAGCCCCCCATGTGGTCTCGGCCGGCGGTCGCGTGTTTTTCGGCACGACGGCGGACGATCAGGTGCGGTGCTTGAATCTCGAAACGGGCGAACTGATCTGGCGATTCTTCGCGGAGGCCCCCGTCCGTCTGGCTCCCACGATCGTCGGCGACAAGTGTCTGTTCGGTGCCGACGACGGCTACGTTTATTGCATATCCGCGGAAACGGGCCGGTTGATTTGGAAGCACCGGATCTCGCCCGAGGATCGGCGGATCCCCGGAAACGAACGCGTCATCAGTACATGGCCCGTGCGGACCGGCGTGCTGGTCGAGGACGGAATCGCGTTTTGCTGTGCGGGCATTTTTCCGACGCAGGGCGTCTATCAAGCCGCCATCAATGTCGAAACCGGCAAAGTCCTCGACAGCAATCAAATCAACGTTTCGGCCCAGGGTTACCTCGAACGCCGCGATGGGAAACTGTTCGTCGCGACCGGCAGAGATCCCGCCGGGAAGTTCGTCAAGACCTTGACGCGACGAGGCAAGCCGCTCGGTCAGGAAGCTCGGACGATTCCCAAAGAATTTCCGTACGCGTTCATTTCGATCGGTGACGTTCG
>JAQBZS010000268.1 GCA_027622115.1 Planctomycetota bacterium
GGCGTTTACGAGTGATCCACCGGGGTTTCGCTCGTGCCTCGGTCCAACCGCGGCCACCCATGATCGGTTAATCGTTCAAGTTGTTTCGGACCCGTTCCTTAGTTGCGGGCCTGTACCAAAAGCTTGGCGATGATCGAAAGCACCAGCGCGGGTTGACGTCCGCGCTGCGGGTTCGGATCCGATGTCAGCCGTTCGAGTTGCCGTTGCGTTCCAGGACATCGCGCCAGAACGCAGGCATACCGCGAAACGCCGCGTTGTAAGTCGCTTGCAGCGGCACGCTGATGTAACGATCCGGCGTCAAGAACAGCGGCATGTCCACGAGGAGCCCGCCCACGGCGAGATGCTCCAGATAAATCTCAACCGGACGTCCGGTCGAGTAACCGGCGAGAGTCAGCGGTTCTTCGGCGGGGAGATCGTACGCATCGCTCGAATCTTCGAGACGCTGGATGATGGCTCCATGCATTCCAGCGGGATCATGCGGGCCAGGTGGAAACAGATCGGCCAGCAGCACGTGGACTCCAGCCGTCAAAGCCGATTCGACCTTGTCGGTGAAATCCGCAACGCTGCGGACGCGGTCCTTGTTTCCGGGCGAAACAATTTCGACCAGCGCGACGAGTCGATGGCCGCTGACTTGCCGGATGGCCAGCGACCGGCGCAGTTCCGCAAGCTCAACGACATGCTTCCGACGCGTTCGCGGAGGAGCTTCGGCCACGGCCACGCGACCCGCATCGGGCAGCGGCGGCAACGGTCGTTCCTGCGGAGACTCGCTGGTGTGGAGCGTCAGCACGTCGGCGATCACGTTCCCTGCGTGCTGTTCCGCGAGCGCGTAATAGCCGTCCGGCAGGAGACCGTCGTTCAATGCGGCTTGAATCTCGGGAATCCAGGCCGTGTGAAAGGCGTGGAAAATGCCGGCGTCAACGCGGGTCCAATCATTCACGGGCATGCTGCCGACTCCTGTTTCGAGGCTCTACGTCAACATGCCCAGTGTACCGCTTGTGGATGGCGTTCGGCAGACGCCAAAAAACTTACGACGCGAGGAACGTATATAGCCTTTGATGTCGGTCCCGAAATCGGGAAGCAAGTCTTTCAGAACGGCACGGGCGGCTTCCTGGTGATAGCGATGATCGGGAGAAGCTGCGGAAGAATTGAATGTCTCTTCGAGGAACGTAACGCCGACCCCAATCAGGACCTGCTCCGGTGCCATGAGCGGAACAAGTTCCGCCCTACGAAATCGACGTTCCGATCGCAATCGACCCGAATTCGCGGATCAAGGTATTTTCGCGCTCCTCAAGTCGCCGCCGGACCAGTCGCACGACTTCCAATATCGGAAATCTCGGCAGAATGAGGCTTTCCGGAATGGTCCGATATCCATGCCGATTACTACGTGGGCCGGTCTGAGCGTATACAGCCAATTCTTCACCCTGCCATTGCCAGACTTCCGCCACTTCAAGACTCGAATAGATCCCGAACTTGCTCATTGCCGAATTTGTGAGGTCCACTTCAATCACCAGGTCGGGTCCGCGATGGGTCGCCACGTCGACCTCGTCCAGGTTCCGTCCGAATTCCTCGTGTTTGATGCAATAGCCCTCGTCGGCCTGGAAACCCCGGCTAGCCTTGTCGAGTTGAAACGTTGTCGATGCAACGCTGACGACGTCGATCTTCTTGATTTCCGTCCAAGTCTCGACCATCCGGCCAATCAGATACCCCACTCGCTCGTGGACTTTCATCGGCGACATGATTTCCAACACGCCTTGGTCATAGGCGATGCGGGTGTGACGATCACCGATGGCAGCAAGGCCAAGATAGGTTTCCCACGGAACGTCACGCATCACGACTCGATCGGCGGTATGGGAGTGTGTGCTCATGACGAAAGCTCCTTTCGGTTGCTGCGAAATCGCTTGAGGGACACTTCGCAATTCTTGTTTGCTCGCCATTTGTAGCCACCGTCGCCAGACGGTGGTTTCGCAGTGAGACGGTGGGTACCTGTCGACCCATCTTGCTGACTTGGTTTCCAGCCGATCCAAAGATGATCTGTTCCTTGTGTCCTCACTTCGCTCCAACCGGTTTCGGCGCAAGCTGTTTCAGTTTGGCTCGATCAATCGCAATGCCCAACCCTGGACGATTGGGAACGTGCAGTCGCCCATTGGTGTAAGTGAGCGGCTTTTGCAAAACGTCCGCCGTGTACATTCCCGGCCCGATGAGATCGTTCGGCAACGTCAGGTTGGGAACCGTCGCTCCAAAGTGGAGTTGCGCCAGAGTGCCCGGGCCAAGCTCAACCGTGCTGCCCAAGAGCACGCCGACTCCAGCGGAATCGGCCAACGTCACGATTTGCCGAGCCGGCCACAGCCCACCCGCTCCGGTGGTGGCGACATTGAATGCGTCCACAGCACCCGCTTTCACCAAAGCCAATCCGTAATCCAAACTGCTGACATGTTCGAGGATCGGCACGTCCACTTGCTTGCGGACCGCAGCGATCGCGCGGGGATCTTCGCGAGGCACCGGCGTTTCGACTCCCGCCAAATCGTACTTGTTCAACCGCCGGATATACCGAGGCGCTTCGTCGACGGACCAGCCTTCGTTGGCATCCACCTTGATGCTCGCGTCCGGTCCCGTGATCTTGCGGACCGCCGCGAGACGAGCTTCGTCGAGATCGATATCGACGCCGACCTTCAACTTGAAGGCATCGAAGCCTTGCCGAGTTTTCTGTTGCACTTCCTCGCGGATCAGATTGAGATCCTCGCGAATGTAGGCCACCCAGGAAATCCGCAACTCACGCTGAACGGCACCACCGAAGAAGTCGAACACCGGCCGATTGCAAGCCAGTCCCTGCAAGTCGTACATGGCGTTGTCGATCGCGCATCTCGTGTAGTTCCACAGCGAATTCTCCACCAGAAAGTGCTGGGAGAAGTCGTGGTGCATGCGTTGAATGTCGAACGGATTGCGACCAACCGTGAATTTGCGGACGGTGTCAACGTATTCCGCGTCGGATTTGGGCAAATCCTCTTCGGGGATGTCGGACACTTCACCCCAGCCGGTCAGTCCGTTGTCGGTGCGGACTTCGAAGAAAAAGAAGTGCGACCGATTCACGGTGTTCTTGGCCTTGCCGCCTTCCTTGGCGATGACGGTTCCGTACTGTCGCTTCACAATCACGGGATGAACGGTGATGGATTCGATCTTCATGGCTGTGCGAGACTCCAAATGGAAGAGCGTTGAGTTGGTTCAAGATAGCAATCGGGACCACAATCGCGATGAAACGACCATCCGTGTCGATCAATTCGCATGATTTCGAAGGGACGCCGATTTCGTCAACTTCGCCGACCACCACCCGACACAGCTTCTGCTTGACCCTGTTCTAGGATGACAACTACACTCGCCCGGTCATTTTTCACGTTTCCAGGGCTGGTCGAGTCAAGGTTCGTCCCATCCTGTCTCAAAAGCGTCAATGGGTGCTGCGTGGTTGCCTTTAACACGCGTGGCCTGGAGTGAGCATCCTTGAGAGCAATCATCAGCGACATTCACGGCAACCTCGAAGCCCTTGAGTCGGTTCTGGCGGACATCAAAAGCCGCAACATCGACGAGATCTATTGTCTCGGCGATATTGTTGGTTATGGCCCCAACCCTCGCGAGTGCATTGATCGGGTGATGGACTGTAAGGTCTGTCTGCTGGGAAACCATGACCAAGGTGCGTTGTTTGACCCCGAGGGTTTCAACGCAGGGGCCGAACGAGCCATCTTTTGGACGCGAAAGGCACTGGAATCCACAGAAGACTCGCGGAGTCAGGAGCGATGGGATTTCCTGGGCGAGCTTCCTCGAATGCATCGCGAATCAACCTGCCTGTTTGTGCATGGTTCCGCCCGAAATCCGCTGAACGAATATGTCTTCCCCGAAGACATCTACAACCAGCGAAAGATGGAACGGATTTTTGGGCTCGTGGAGAAGTATTGCTTCCAAGGGCACACGCACATTCCGGGCGTCTTCACGGAAGACCTGAACTTTTTCGCCCCGGAAGAATTGAATTTCGAATACACTTTGGGCATGCAAAAAGTGTTGGTCAACGTGGGCTCCGTCGGACAGCCGCGGAACGGTGACAATCGTTCGTCGTATGTGATTTGGGACGGTGACACCGTGAAGTTTCAGCGAGTCGAATACGACTTCGAAAAGACGGCGGCAAAGATCTACGACATCCCGGACCTTGACAACTTTTTGGGCGATCGACTTCGCGACGGCCGCTGACCGATGGAACAACGTCGCTTTCTTTTGTTTCTCGTCCTGAGCGTTGCGGTTCTGTTCGCATGGCAGATGTTTGTCGTAGCGCCGCACAACGCGGCGGTAAAGCGCAAGCAGGAACAGCAAAAAGCGCTCGCCAAGTCGGATTCGGCGAAGACTGCGTCGGTGAAAACCGATGAGGCCAAAAGTGTCGCCAAGACCGCTGAAAAAACCGGCGACGAAAAAACGGCCAAGACCGAGATTGCCAAAGTCGAAAAGCCGAAACCCAAAGTTGAGTTGGCGCCAACCGAAACCGTGACGCTCGGGTCACTCGATCCCGCCAGCGGGTATTTCATCCAGGCCAAGGTCGTCACGACTGGGGCAGCGGTCAACGAAATCGCCCTCAATGACAAACGCTATCGCCAAATCGCAAATCTGAATGAACAATTTCGTGTTGTCGGTACCAATCGATTTACGCCACTGCGCACGTTTGCCACCGCGATTGACGTCCTCGACGAGCAGTACGCAGCGCTGTCCAAGGACGAACTGGCGAAGCTGGAACTCGAATCCAAGCCGACATCGACGACGATCAACTGGAAAGTCGTGAAGGACAAAACGGAATTCGACGCGAATGACAAGAAGATTGTCACCGCCGTCGTTTTCAGTCTGCAATCTCCGGATGCCAACTTTGAAGTCCTGAAGCGATATTCGCTGGTCAAGCCGGAAGGATCACCGGACAACGACCACACGGGCTATCAATTATTGCTGGATCTCTCGATCCACTCGAAAACGAACAAGACAGTCAAATATGTCCTGCAAGGTCCGGTCGGCGTTCCGTTGGAGAACATCGACAACACCAGCAAATTCCGAGACGTGTTTGCGGGTTTGCTGGACCCGGAAGGTCGTGTCTCCACAGACTCGATCTCGGCCGCGAATCTCGTGGAAGCTGTGGAAGATGACGAAGTCGAATCTTGGAAGGTCAAGCCGCTGAGATTCATCGGCATCGACGTGCTGTACTTCGCTTCGCTGGTTGTGCCGCAAGAAGATCAGAACAAGACGCGATATATCGCGACGGCCACGCCGATGCAGGTCACGCGAGCAGGAACGGATTCTCACAGCGACATCAGTGTGCAGTTGCATTCCGTTCCGCTGGAAATCCCGGCCGGAGGCACGGTCACCCACAAGTACGCCTTGTATGCCGGCCCCAAACAAGCCGAACTGCTCGAATCGATCGACGCGGCCGATATCCTCGACTATGGCCGAATTCTAGGGTTCATCGCGAAGGGCATGTTGGGGCTGTTGGCATTCTTTCATAGCATCGGCCTGCCGTATTGGCTGTGCATCATCTGCCTGACGGTGGTGGTTCGCGGTTGCCTGTTTCCGTTGTCGAAGAAGCAGGCCATCAGCGCTCGCAAGATGAAGGAATTGCAGCCGAAGATCGCCGAACTCAAAAAGAAGTACGCCAACGACAAGCAGAAACTGGCTCAAGCTCAGATGGAGCTGTTCGCGAAGGGCGGTGCCAATCCGCTGGCGGGTTGCCTGCCGCTGCTGTTGCAACTTCCGATCTTCATTGGACTCTACACCGCGTTGGGTCGAGCGATCGAATTGCGATTGGCGGACTTCCTGTGGATCGAAAACCTCGCCGCGCCCGACGCGTTGTTCCCCTTTGGATTTCGGATCCCGCTGGTCGGATGGGAAACGTTCAATCTGTTGCCGATCATCACGATCGTGTTGTTCATCGTGCAACAAAAGATGTTCATGCCGCCGCCCACGGACGAACAGCAAGCCATGCAGTACAAGATCATGAATTACATGATGATCTTCATGGGGTTCATCTTTTACAAAATGCCCGCAGGCTTGTGCGTGTATTTCATCGCGTCCAGCAGTTGGGGCATGGGCGAACGCAAGTTGCTCGACCGGCTGAAGCCACCGGAAGAGCCGCCACCGGAAGACGGCACCTCGACCAACGCGAAGGGACCGCCGGCTCCGAAGAAATCCGGCCCGACATTCTTCGAACGATTGTTGGTCATGGCCGACAAACCCGGCGTCAGCACTAGCGCCGAACGCGAACAGAAGTCGAACGACAAAAACTTGCCGCAAAAGCCGAAGCGGAAAAACAAAGGCAAGAAGTCGCGATGAGGGCGGGCGGGTAAACGGGCAGGAATCGCCAGAGACTCATCAAGGTGTCGTGTCATCTCTACAATGATCCGCATGATGTGGTGCGGAGCGCTCGACTCGTGCGTTCTCAAGGAAGGATCTTGAGGTGGTCGTCGTGGAATTGCTCCGAGATTTCTCGCCGCCAGTCAGATCTTTGTGTCCTCTTGTACACGAGTCGCTGGCAACGCATCACTGCCGAAGAAAGCCTCGCCGAATGCGAGGTCTCACACGAACAAAGCTGCTTGGCCAGACTTCTCGACCGCCTGGCATCAGCGTTCTGCTCAAGACGGCGTGCGGTCCACTGTTCTTTTACGAGCCGAATGACAGTGCAGTGTCATTGGGAAGCATGTCCTCTCGCAGCCATGGCTTGCAGGCCTTCGCAGTCGCCAGCGATCATCTGAGCGAATTCACGAATGACGATTCTTTCGTGACCTGCGTAGGCACATCGCGTGATGCCGTGCCTCGTCACACCGAAATTCCCGATAGGCTGGCTCGCAAAATCTGCCGTGGTCTGTTCATTCCTGAATTCTGATGCGACTCGCGATGGTCATCGACCAACAGAACCCGACACCGTCTGGTCGCGACTCAACTCAACAACCTAAAGTCCTGAAGAGACTCGCTGCGGATCGTCGACTACATGGAGCTTGATGTGCGTGGATCGTCATCCTCCGCGAAAGACTCCCTATACTAGTTCGGACTAGGCTAGGCTAGGCTAGGCTAGCGGCGGCGGAAGGTCTCCAGCTTGTCGCGGTCGATTTCGAAGCCCAGTCCCGGTCGAGTTGGGATTTGCAAGAACCCTTCCGCATCCAACTCGAACGGCTCGACGAACAGGTTTTCGATGTAGGCGCACGGCGTGAGATACTCGACATACCTCGCGACCGGCATTGCTGCGGCCAATTGTAAATCGGCGGCCAAGCCGACGGCGGTATTCCAGCCGTGCGAGACCATTTGCACGTTGTGGTCGAATGCCAACCACGCCAGTCGCCGGGACTCGGAAAGCCCGCCGTTCTTGGTGCAGTCGGGTTGAATGATGTCGACGGCGCGGCGCTCGATCCACGGAATAAACGATTGGCGTCGAGTCAGCACTTCGCCGCCCGCGATCGGAACCGGCGACGTTTTCGTCAGTTCGATGTAGCCTTCGATGTCATCCGGCGGCAGGGCCTCTTCGAACCACACGATGTCGTAGTCGGCCAACATCTTGGCCGTTTCGCGAGCCCAATTGACGCCGTGAGGCCAAAACTGCTCGCTGCCGCCCGCGTCCACCATCAATTCCACATCCTCGCCGACCGTGGATCGAGCGGTGCGAATCAGAAGTTCGTCAAACTTACGGTCACGTCGGCCGAATGGTCGCCAGCCGAGTTTGATGGCTTTGAACCCGCGCGAGACGGTTTCTTGCAAGCGAGTTCGCAACACGTCGGGCTCGTCAAACAGCATCGAGCCGTACGGTTTGATGCGATCGCGATAAATGCCCCCAAGCAGTCGCGACACGGGTTGCCCGCACGCCTTACCCATGATGTCCCACAGCGCAATATCAATTCCGCTAATCGCATGCTCGACCGCGCCGCCGCGGCCTTGCCAAAACGTCGCTTGACGCAGTTTTTCGGTCACCCGTTCGGGCTCGACAGTGGATTCACCAGCCAACAATGGATCGAGCAATTCCATAGCGCCACGAATCAGCGCACCTGACGTAAAACAACTGCCGATGCCGGTAATGCCGTCGTCGGATGTGATTTCAATGAGCGTGTGTAAGTTTTCCTCGGGCTCGTGCCCTTGGGGCCAACCGCCATCGACGGTTGCGCCGATCAGTGGGATGACTTCAACATTTGCAATTTTCATCGAACAGCCTGCGGATTTAAGGATGGAATGCCTCGGCGCGTCAACTTGCTCGAAACGTACGGCAACTCGCAATTTGAATCATCCCAGATAGGGGTAGGAACGGTCGATTGGTTTCGACCGCCCCTCCCTCCGAACCGTACGTGCGGTTCT
>JAQBZS010000269.1 GCA_027622115.1 Planctomycetota bacterium
GGCGGAAGCCACGGTTCCAGCGGCGGAAGCCACGGTTCCAGTGGTGGCCACCACCACAAGCCTCTCCCCGCTTCCACGGATGTCCCGCCGCCAGCGCCGACCGCGCCAGCAACTGAAGCAGCCATCGTTCCCGCGAATCAGGCTGTGTTGGTCGTGGAAGTTCCCCAAGACGCCGTGCTGTTCATCCAAGACACGCGAATGAGCCAACTTGGTTCCGTCCGTCGCGTCATGAGCCCGGTGATCAAGACTGGTGTCAACTACTACTACAACGTCCGCGTTGAGTATTCGGTTGACGGCCAAAAAGTTGCCAAGTCCGCCAAGGCAACCGTCGTTGCCGGTCGCGTGACTTCGCTGAAACTCGATTCCGCCAGTGAATTGGTTTCAGTTGTTGCTCGCTAACAACGGAATGTCATCAAGAACAGGGATGTGATTCGAGGTTTTGTCGGCTGGAATCCAGTCGACTCAGCCTCACAACAATCCGCACGCCAGAATGGAGGCACGGTAACCCGTGCCTCCATTTTTTTTTGATGGGACGACGCGATGGAAGGTGAGAACGCAATCGCGGAAACGAGCCGACCCGCAGACACGACACAGCCAATTGCCCGTCAACTCCCGCGTTGGGCCAAATGGATCGTGAGTGTTTGCTTGATGTATCACCTCTCGGCCATCGCATTGGCTCCCGCGTCGGTCAGTCCGTCATCGCCACTGTTCCAAGACTCATGGGCAGCGTGCCGTCACTATTTGCAGATCATGTACTTGAACCATGGATTTCACTTTTTTTCGCCGGAACCCGGCGGCAGCACGCTGTTGGAATACGAAATCACGGCTCGGGATGGCGAGTCGTTCGTCGAGCGTATTCCGCGAAAGGAAATCGAACCGCGGTTGCTGTATCACCGACACTTCATGCTCACGGAATTCATTCCTTGGGTACCGGATCGCCTAAAAAGTCGGTGGTTGGAGAGTTACGCTCGGCATCTTCAACATCGTCACGACGCGGCGACGGTGCGGTTGACCATCGTGCGGCACAATCTGGTTGAGCTGGGGCCGTTTACGGAAGGCGAGTCGAAACGCGACGATCCGGAGACGTTTGAATTTGAACTCGCCGGCATCCTGGAGGGTGACGCATGGAGCTTCAATTCCGATCTGGTCTCGCAGCCCGAAGTGATCGCTCCAGAGATTCTCAACGTCGCTCCCGTCCCAGTGGGTGCTGAGGATTCCGGCCCGATTCCGTCAATTGGACCTGAAGTTGCTCCGCTGCCCTCGCCGGAAACCGCGCCGCTTCCGGATCCCGAAGCTGCGCCGCTCCCCGTGCCCGAGGCTGCGCCGCTTCCGATGCCTGAAGCCGCCCCGCTCCCCGATCCCGAAGCCGCGCCACTCCCCGATCCCGAAGCCGCGCCACTTCCAATCCCGATCCCCAAAGCAGCACTGTTTCCAAAACCCGGATTCGAATGAGTTTTGGACCGACTCACGACGTCGCGAATTTTCGGCAACCGGCGACAAGTAACCGACCCAGAAACAGTGGGCTAGCGTTTAGGATCTGATGAAATCAGCCGGCGTCCGGAGGTAGTGTGGTTGGTGAGTCGTTTTGAGCTTAAGGCCTTTTGTCCGTCAGATGAACGTATCTTTGGAGTTCGCGGTGTCCGCCGGGACCGACGCGGCGGAGACCGCCGAGCTAAACTCGCAAGAAATATCCTGACAACGTTTCCGACCACGGGTGAATTATGCAACTCAATCACATCTCCATAGCGGTTTCGGCTTGGGACAGGTTTTGGTTTCGCCCGGCGAATCCGTTGAGTCTCGCCGTCATCCGTGTGTTGACGGGGCTGATGCTGGTCTACAGTCACGCGGTGTGGACGATCGAGTTGGATTCGTTTTTCGGCCCCCAAGCGTGGGTCGCTCCCGACGTGTTGGCGGATTACCAACAAGACGAATTCGTCTACTCGTTTTGGCCGCATGTTGCCGAAGAGTATTTGCTGCCGTGTCATCTGGCCGCCGTTTTCGTGTTTGCCTGCTTCACCATCGGCTTGTTCTCCGAAATCACATTGCCGTTGGCATTCATCCTGTTGCTGTCCTACGTGCATCGGTTGCCGGGGGCGCTCTTTGGGCTCGACCAGATCATCGGGTTGCTCACGTTGTATTGTGCTGTCGGCGGGGCGGGAAAAGCCGGCTCGCTTGATTCGTGGCTGCGATCGCGACGTGGAACCCGAGTGGAATCGTCTTCGCTGAGTGTGCGATCCAATATTGGGTTGCGACTGATCCAAGTACACATGTGCCTGATCTATTTGGTGGCCGGTTTGTCGAAACTGCAGGGCACTGCCTGGTGGGATGGCCACGCGATGTGGCTGGCGTTCGCGAATATCGAGTACCAATCGCGCGACATGACGTGGCTTGCGGAATATCCCAAGCTCATCAACTTGATGACGCACGTAACCGTCCTGTGGGAGTTGTTCTTTTGCACTCTGATTTGGCGTCCGGCCATTCGACCGTACATGCTACTGGTCGGCATTGCCCTACATTGCGGCATCGGAGCGTTTCTTGGGATGTGGACGTTCGGTCTGATTATGTTGGTGGGATGCGTTTCATTCGTCCCCGTGCAAACACTGGAACGGATTTTGTCCGTCTTCTCCAGATTCTCGCGGTCCCACAGCTATGAAAAGCCGTCCGAGTCCGCCGAGATGCACGCGGAATTGCAAACGGTTCACGCGATGTCTCACTCCGAAGTGCCGATCGAAAACTGATCAGCGAGTCGCTTCTTTGGCGGAACTTCAATGAACGATCTCCTGAAGTCGGTATTCGTCCTTGCGCTCTTTCCCGCATTCTCCGACGGCAGCGAACCGCCGATATCGCTCGATGCGGCGTCCCGACCGTTTAAAACACTCGACCAATCCACGTCGTCCAAGTCCGTCGCAAGAATCACCGAGCAACTGCACGCCGCGACGATGCAATTCGTGTCGTCAATCACGCGGCAGAGTCAAACGCACGTACGACTCGATGGAATCCACCAAGTCACGATCGCCAAACACCGCGTTGATTCTGCGTTCCGCCGCTGGTTTCAGAATCGAAAATCCGTGGCTCGCCACGCTTCGGAAGACGGATCAAAAACTGAAGTCGTCGAATTCCTGACGGCATGCGACGAACTCTTGAGACTTTCTGGCCGGTTGAATTACCAGTTGCGGGTGTTGATTCTCGACTTGGCCGTGGACATCAATTCGTCAAATGCTCAAAGGCGGATTCTGCTCGATCAATTGATCAAGGACGAGTGCCGAATCGGCGGGCAACTCATGGCACCGATGTTGATCGATCCTCCGGCAGGCACTCCCAGTCGCGCGATCGCGGCAACGCTGGAGGACAAACGAGTGCTGCTCTCGCACTTGGCCAAGTCGGGGCATCGGCAAACGATGTGGTATCCCGCCGCATTCCTGGCGGCAGAATCGACGTCCGCCAGCGACAGAATCCACGCGGCGCAAACGCTCGTCAACATGGGGCTTCCGCAGGATCCACTCTCCTGGAAATCCACGTCGCCCGCGGATTTGCCGATCACGGCCAAAGGACTGTTGAAGCTCGTCGAAGAGACTCCGCAGCGAGACTTGCTGAAAGCGGATCGTCGAATGCGGATACGGCTGATGCAAAGCTTGAAGGACCTGAATTCTCGCGGCCATGCCGACGGACAGTATCACGTGGCACAACTGTCATTTCGGCGGGGAGACATTCTGCTCTTTCGAAATGCGTCGCCGTACAACCGTTTGACCTCGCTGTCCCCCGGCCTATTTACGCATGTGGGGCTGGTGACGCAGTTCCAGGACCAGGACGGTCGAATGCGAATCGTCTTGGTTGATGCCAACGAACGTGCGAAGAAGATCGGCGTGTCCAATGTGGATGCCGAGCTGTCCAGCCCGTTGTTCTTTGCCATCATGCGACCGACCAATCGGACTCACGCGAGTGCGATCGCCGAGCAAGCGAGGTCGCTGATTGGAAAGGAATTTCGCTTCGACCTCGAATTTCAACATTCGCAAATCCACCGGCATACACGGCAACCGCTCAAGGATCAGGACAAGATCGTGACTTACTGCGCGGGACTCGTGGCAATTTGCATTCAGTCGAGCGGCGCGAAGCTCGAAGACTATTTCCCGCTCGACGAAGGTCCGCGCAACCAAATGGCGGCAGACAATTTGGCATCGATCGGCATCAGCATCGAGCGAATCTACTCACCCACGGCGCTGGTGTTTTCGCCACACCTCGAATTGGTGCATTTCAGCGACCCGATGTATTCACCGGACCGAGTCATCGAGCAGGCGACGTTCGACCATTTCGCGAATCGGCTCGCCCAGGATCGACTGTCCATTCGAGCGACGACCGTTCAGCAGCTCCGGCAGCAGGTGGCGAATGTTTCCAGCCAAAATACGCTCGTGGCGCGGCTGTTGGCGGCGGCGGCTGGAGTCGACCAGAAAACCGATCTCCAGTCCGCAGCGCGCGTGCAAACCGCAATTGAAGTGCTGGATGAGATCGTGCGGACCACGGGGCAGGAATATCGCGACGCGATGCAATTCGTCTTCCGAAGGCTACCGGTTGTTGACACGACGCCAAACCACGTCAAACGCTATGTGGAGAGCGACGGCGATTTCCCGAGTCGATTCCACGAGGGGACGGTGTCCGCGGAGCGGTTGGTGGCCCATGCCGAAGCGTACTTCACAAAAATCGGCCAATCGCGAGTCGACGCGATCATGTTTGAAGGAAGTCACTGATCGTGGAAGATTTGCTCGGTGATGTGTCGCGGTCACAACGCCCCCGTTGCATCAAGCACGAATGGCGGGTGGGCGAAATGCGGAAAATTTTCTGGAGTTTTGATCGATGATTGGCCGAGACTCGGGGTTGCCATCCTTGGGGTTGATCTGTTCCGATGAGCGTCGAAAACGCCGTCACGGAACGATGGCGTGTCAATCTCCAACCGGCACGCAAGCTACGATGGACCGATGCTTTGAACGAGAGTACATCACCCGGCCGGCCGCCGACCACATCCGCAACGGCCCGCATGTTGACCGTCGTCAAACAGTCCTGGAAATGGATGCGTTGGCCGACAGCCGTGGGGTTGCTCGCTTACCTCTGCGTCATGCATCGCGATCAGTTCGAGGAACTCTCGCAACGAAGCATCGAACCGCTCTATCTCGGTATCGCCTTCGTGCTGTGCGGCGGGTCGATTTTGCTGACGTTTCTTCGCTGGTTCTTGCTGGTTTGGGGTCAAGACCTTCCGTTCCGAGTCAGCGACGCGATTCGACTGGGGTTTGTGGGTTACCTGTTCAACTACGTGGCTCCCGGCGCGGCGGGCGGTGATATCGTCAAGGCCGTCATGATTGCGCGACAACAGCAATCGCGGCGCACGGTTGCGGCGGCGACCGTGCTGTTGGACCGCATCCTCGGGGTGCTGGCGTTGTTCATGGTCGGAGCTTGTGCGTCGCTGTTGCACAGGGACTTGTGGTCGCATCCCGTGATCGGCATGTCCGTCGGCGTGTTGTGGGGCGGGGCGGTGGGCGGGTTGATTGGCTTGTTGATGCTGATGCATCCCGTCGTACCGAGATGGAATTGGATCCAGGCGATGACGCGTTGGAAATACGTGGGTCGGCCACTTGGCGACATCATTCACGGCATCATCCTGTATCAGAGTCGCCGCAATGTGCTGATCGCCGCAGTGGGAATCAGTTTGCTGGGACACATCGGCATGTTGTCGAGCTTCTACTTTTGTTCGATGGCGTTGCAGACCGGCGATGCGGCACCGGGATACACGGCACATCTGATGCTGATCCCCAGTGCCGAGTTGGCGAGCGTGTTCATTCCGCTACCCGGTGGGGTCGGTGTTCTCGAGGGGGCGGTGGCTTACGTCTACGAACACGGCGGAGCGGTTAAGCCGGAAGCGGCCGGAGCCGCCGGACTGGCCACGGCGTTGGCTTATCGAGTTCTGAGCGTTGCGCTCGCCATTATTGGTGCCGCTTACTACATGGTGTCGCGATCCGAATTCGGCGCGGTGCTCGCTTCGGATTCGCCGGGTGACACGTAAGACGGGCACTCTTGCCCGTCTTTGGACGTTGATCACACGGGAAACGGGCAAGAGCAGAGTGCCCGTCCTAGGGAGGGTGTTGAAAATTTCGTGTTGACGTACTTTGAACCGCCCGACCCCACTTACTCGGCGGAGACTTCCACAGCCCAGTCTTCGAGTTGGATGTACTGCTTGGCGAATTCCGGCGTCTCGCATTTCATGGGGCTCTTGAAGAACGACCCCAAGTGAGACATGACGCCGGATCGACCGCCTCGACGCCACTCCCGCTCCGTGAATCGAACCAAATCCAGTACCAACGGCGCGGCCAGCAACGAGTCGCAGCCTTGCCACGTAAATTGCAGTGCCATTTTCGTGTTCAAGAAGCCTTGGAAATGAATGTGGTCCCACGCGGTTTTCCAGTCACCCAGCGACCGAATGTTCTCGATGGAGACCAACGACTGCGGCGGATAGCCCAGAATCTCGGTGAGCAGGTGGTCTTTGGAGCGGACTTTGTTGGCCTTATTGGCGGGGTCGTCGAGGACTTCCGCATCCATGTTGCCAAAGATATTGTGGCCCACCCAACTCATGACCTTGAGATGCCGGTCGGCAAACATGGGGGCCAAGACCGATTTCATCAACGTCTCGCCCGTCTTGCCGTCTCGACCGACATGCAGCGAGCCGGATTCCGCCGCGAACTCATCGAGTGCCGGTAAGTCCGATCCGACCGACGGCGTGAAATTGACGTACGAACAACCGGCTTGCATGGCCGCGATGGCATAGAGGGTGCTCGCCGGGACTTCGATTCGGTCGAGCTGAGTCGAGAGTTCCGACCAAGTCAATTCGTGGATGTTGGAATCGACGGCCGGTTCGGTGGATGCCAGATTCACGACAACCACGTGCTTCAGTCCGTGACGCTCGCGGAATTCCCGAATATCGGTGCTCAGCCGCGCGATGGCGGCCGACGTGGACTCACCGGCCGTGGCCCGAGCCGTATCACTCGCCAGCGACTCGATTCGACTTCCCACCGCCAGCAGCGTGCCCGTGCGAACGTTGGCGTTGAATTCGTCGAGCGTCGGCGCGATGGCGTCCAAATCGTCGCGATCAAACACGCCGGCCGTCTTGTGCAGGGCGCGTGCTTCATCAACGTACGAGGTGTCTCGGATTTCGTGGCCGCCGACGACGAACTGGTCCCAAGTCGCCAATTGCAGGTCGGCGAATTTCGGGAGTGCCGAGACGAGCCCGGTTTGCTCGGCCAACTGCTTCTGAAACGATGCCAATCCGACAACGGTGGTGGTGGAGACTCCACCCCACGCTCCGATCAACCAGATTCCAAACTTGTCCGACATTCCGCGTTCCTAATCAATGATTGAAGGGGGCCAACCTAGAAGCTATCTGAAAAAGGGGTCTGACCCTTTGGAGGCCTCGCTAAACCCCGGCAAAAACTGAGGCCGGAGAGGGTCAGACCCCTTTTTCAGATAGCTTCTAACCGTGATCGGCGCGAGATTCCACGGAACGGAAAGTCCGCTCCATCGCACGCATTATTCTTGCGGCAGCGACTTTGCGCTGATCTTCAGCGAGGCCGTTTGGCCGTCAAGCCGGTGTTCGAAGGTGTTTTGCCGCAGTTCACCTTCCGGATTCAGTTGGTAGAGATGCAGGTGGAGTTCGTCGTATTCGTCGAGGTCGAGATTGTCGCCGACCACTTGCGTAACGGCCGCGATGAATTCGGCCGTCGGTTCTTCGTCAAGAATCGGATCGAAGGCGACCTTCATCACGATTCGCAGGATCATGGGCGATCCATCTTGCATCCGACGTTGGCCGCCGTCGACGCGAGGGCTGGAATCGGGGAATTCCTTAACCAGCACTTCTTGCAGCGGCATGAACGGCATCAAGTGCAGTTTCCAGTAAATCCACAACGACGTTGTGGCCACGACGCCGAACCCCAACATGGCCAGTACGAGCCATTTGCCCGAGATGTGCCGCGCGTGGGGATCGTGATGGAACGCCACCGTGTCGAACAGATTGTTGGGTGTCGCATCGTCGCTGTCTGCCATCTGCGCCTTTCAAAGTTGTGGAAGGCGGCGAGTCTACTGGAATGGCGTCCGACTGGCGATTTCGTCGCCGCATCCTGCTGGGCTCGAACGATGTCCGCGTAGAGACTTCTGAAAAAGCGGGACAGGCACCCACATGTTGAATTTCGGAATTGAATTGGCACAACATGTGGGAGCCAGTCCCGGTTTTTCAGATAGCCTCTAGCGCGGATTATTCATGGTCGTAGGGTGCTGTCGAAGCAAACCGTGATGGTGGTGCGTCTTCGGTC